>JACRBO010000488.1 GCA_016219235.1 Chloroflexota bacterium | reverse complement strand
GACAGCAGAATGGTTATGGTTTCTTGATTTCATTCGTTAAATATCGCGCCGACCGATTGGCCTTCGTGAATCCGGCGGATCACTTCACCCAACAACGGCGCCACCGATAGCTGCGTCAGATTGGGCAGGCGCTTCTCTTCAGGAATCGGCACACTGTTCGTCGTGATGATCTCTTTGATCGGCAGACTCCGCAATCGCTCCGTCGCCGGCGGCGACAAAATCGGATGTGTGAAGCACAGATACACATCGCCGGCGCCCGACTGCTTCAAAATGTTGACCGCGCCCAGCATCGAGCCGGCCGTGTCCACTTCATCGTCCACCAGGATCACCGCTTTGCCGGCCACATCGCCGATCACGGTCAGCGCCTGCGCTTTGGCATCGTTGCCGCTGCGCCGCTTCTCGATAAAGGCCATCGGCAGATTCAGCGCCTGGGCAAAGTTGCGGCCTTTCTTGGCATAGCCCAGATCGGCGGTCACCACCACTGCTCCGCCCGGCTGCTGTCCCAGCCGCTTCTCAATCATGTAATCGGCGAGCAGATGAAACGTACTGACTTCGTCGCCCGGAACATCAAAGAATCCCTGAATCTGCCCCGCGTGCAGATCGAGCGTCAAGAACCGATCGGCCCCGGCGGCCTTGATGAGATCTGCCAATAATCGGGCCGTAATCGGCACGCGCGGCTGATCTTTTTTGTCACTGCGCCCGTAGGCATAATACGGCATCACCGCCGTAATCCGTCCCACATTGGCGCGCTTGATCGTATCGATCAAGATCAGCATCTCCATGATGTGATGGCTGACCGGCGCGGTGAGCGTCTGGATCAGAAACACATCCTGGCCGCGCACGCTGGTCAACAAGCGCACGAAGATGTTGTCATTCGGAAAGCGAATGATCTCACGCGGGCTAAGCGGCACGCCCAGGTAATTGCCGATCTCTTCGGCCAGCACCGGGTGCGATGACCCGGCAAACACGCGAATGTCACCGTAAATACGCACAACGTCACTCATGATTGAATTCAATCTACTTTCAAATGACACGTATCATTCAAGAAATGCACACTGAACACCCCGTTCTTCACCTCGAGTGAACTGAGCGAAGTGTTGCCAAAGTGAAACGGGTGCCGCCGTCTGAGGTCTAGCCCCAGCATCTTGGCCAGATACACACTAAACGTGCCGCCGTGTGCGACGACGGCGACCTGTTGATCGGGGTGGCGGGCGATGATGTCATCCATCACCGCTTTCACCCGGGTTGCGAAAGTCACGCGGCCTTCGCTCCCCTCGATCGGCACCGTCCACGCGTCATCGGCCCAGTGCTTCGCCAGTTCGGGATGTTGAACGACCAGTTCGTCCCAGGTCAAGCCGTTGACCACGCCGAACTGATATTCCATCAACCGATCATCGCACGTCACCGGCAGATTCAACTGCGCGCCGATCGTTTCGGCGGTGACACGCGCCCGCTGCAACGGACTGCTGTAGATCGCGGCAATATTCAACTGCTTCACGCGCCCGGCTACCCGCTGCGCTTGCTGTAAGCCCTCGTCGTCAAGTTCGATATCGACCTGGCCCTGGATACGTCCCAATGCATTCCACACCGACCGGCCGTGCCGCACCAATAATAACCTGGTCATGATGCCCTGATTCTACCACGAAGAACACAAAATTCACGGAGCGTAACCGGTGCGGTTCGGAGTCTCCGTGAATCTTATGGCAAAGGTGACTATCTTTTCACGGCAAGCGTTGCAACTGTTCGGCGGCCGTATACGGATCGATCGTGCGGGCGGCGATCTGCTCGATCGCGCGCTCCACCTGCGCCGCGCCGACACTGGCAAGCAGCCGGTTCAACAGCGCCTCCCTCAGCACCGTTTCCAGTTCAATCGCTGCGCGCAACCGTGCCCGCTGCTGGCCGTCTGGGTGCTCAACCAAATACGCTTGATGCTGCTCCACCGCGGCCATCAACTCGTCGATGCCCTTGCCTTCGGCGGCGATGGTCTTGACAATGGGCGGTCGCCAGCGCTCGTCTGATGTGGCTGTTGGCGCAGACGCCGCCATCAGCACACCGTGATGCAGCGTGCCCTTCGCCGCCGTGCCTAAATCCAACATCGCGTGCAGGGCGTTGATGGTGCTCTGCACACCGTCGCGATCGGCCTTGTTGACGCACAGCACATCGGCGATTTCCAGGATGCCGGCCTTGATGGCCTGCACTTCATCGCCCAGTCCCGGCGCTTCCACCACGATCACAGTATCGGCCGTGCGGGCGATGTCGATCTCGCTCTGCCCCGCGCCCACGGTCTCGATCAAGATCAGATCGTAACCGCACGCGTCCAGCACTTTGACCACATCGGTTGTGGCGCGGGCCAGGCCGCCCAGACTGCCGCGCGTCGCCATCGAGCGGATGAACACGCCCTCATCGCCGGACAGGTCGCGCATGCGAATGCGGTCGCCCAACACCGCGCCGCCCGAAAACGGCGAAGTAGGATCGACCGCGACGATGCCCACCTTCTGATCGGGCCGGTTTTTCCGGGAGAATTTGGCGATTTCGCCGACGAGCGTGCTTTTGCCCGTACCCGGCGCGCCTGTCACGCCGATGATGCGCGCGCGCCCGGTGCGTGGATAAATCGTCGAGAGCGCCGACCAACTATCGGGGCCGCCGTTTTCCACCCGGCTGATCAGCCGCGACAACGATCGCCGATCGCCGTTCAGCGCCCGCTCGACCAGTTCGGCGATCGGCTCAAGCCGTCTGGAATTGCCCACGAATAAACTCGATCACGTGATCCGTGTTGGTGCCCGGCCCGAAGACCGCGGTCACACCCGCCTGCTTAAGCGGCTCAACATCTTCATCGGGGATGATACCGCCGGCGAAAACAAGTACATCGTCCAGCCCTTTGGCGCGCAGCTGAGTTACGATGCGCGGCAGCAGCGTCAGGTGCGCGCCCGACAGGATCGACAGCCCTACGGCGTCCACGTCTTCTTGCAGCGCCGCTTCGGCGATCATCTCCGGGGTCTGACGCAGGCCGGTGTAGATCACTTCCATGCCGGCGTCGCGCAGCGCGCGCGCGATGACTTTGGCGCCGCGATCGTGGCCGTCCAGGCCGGGTTTGGCGATTAGAATCCGAATCTTTTTGTCCATGCCATCCTCTGTCTCTCGCAAAACGCTGGCCGATGCCGGCGGATGTCCTCACGGCCTGGTTGGGAGGGGTGTGTCGATCAAGTGAGGTTGTGTGCGGCGAGGATTATACAACACGCCGCCATGCGTCGCAAACCAGCGAGTGCCCTTGAGTACAACGCAAAAGTGTTGGTGACTTTTCAATTGCTCCCGCCGGATTTGGCAATCCGGCGTCTGTGGCGATGGATTTGGCAATCCATCGCGAGCAGGCCCAGCCGCCACACGCTTGCCCAACAGTTTTGCGTTATACCCAGTGCCCTTCATTACAGACCCGTTACAGTTGCCTTGCAGTGTTGTGCAAAGCAAATGAGCTATGTTAGAATGAAGCCAGTTTGTCCTAAGACCCGTGTACAGGACATCGAAGCATGACTGTCTTTGCGACATCTCCATCTAAACAGGTCGCCGATCTAAGTTACCGCGCCACCCGGCCGGTCGCCATCCTGGGCTTGATGGTGGCCGTGCTCATGGCCGTCGTTGCGCCGGTGCTGGCGATCGATTGGGCGCAGCACGTGCCGTTTCCCGGGGTGCTGGTGGGCGCGAACTTCATCGTCACCGATTCGACCGGCAGCGACTGGGGACCCAACGCACAGCTCAATCAAAACGATCGGATCGTCGCCATCGACGATGTGCCGCTCACCGATCAGCTCTCGTACGATCGCGCGCTGGTGGAGGCGGCCTCCCGTCCCCAACCGCTGGCGCAGATCACCTTCCATCGACTGGTCAGCTCTGGCTATCGCAGCTGCGGCACGCTGGTCACACCCGAAATCTATGAGTGCCGGACAACGCGCCAGGTACGCAAACTGACGACCGACGAACTGGCGCGCCTGTTTGGCCTGCCGTACGTGATGGGTCTGGCCTATCTGCTGGTGGGCGTGTGGATTTTCCGGCAGCGCGGTCAGCAGCGTGCCGGGCAGGCACTGGCGTTCTTCACCAGCCTGACGGCGATTGATCTGATGCTGCTCTTCGAGCAGACGACAACCAACGTGCTGGCGCCGGTTAATTTTCTGGCGCTGGGCTTGACCAGCGGCGCGCTGTTGAGCCTGGCCACCGTCTTTCCTCAGTCGCCCCGCGTGATCGATCGGTTCCCGTTGCTCCGCTTTCTGGGTTATGTGCCCGGTCTGGTCGCCGCCGTGCTCTCGATCGCCGCGCTGTACGATCGGTCTGCGCCGTGGGCGTACATTTATCCCGTCGGCTGGTTGCTGCTGTTGATCGGCATCAGCGCGGGGCTGTATTTCCTCAGTCTGGCCTACCGGCGCTGGCGATCCGATTCGCCGGTGGTACGCCAGCAAAGCCGCATCATCCTGTGGGGGTCGCTGCTGGCGTTTGCGCCGTTTGTGCTGTGGGTCGGGCAGGCCCTTATCAACCCGGCCACGGCGTTTGAGCCGCTGGTGTACCTGCCCACGCTGGCTTTGTTTCCAGTGGCGATTGGGGTGGCCATGCAGCGTTATAACCTGCTAAACATCGACCGTTTGATCACGGGCGGGTTGACGTATGTCATCATGGGCAGTGCGGCGGCGCTGATTTATCTGGGCCTGCTGGCCGGCCTGTCGGTCGTGCTGCAATCGCAAGTCTCGCTGGTCAACAACCCGGTGGTGCTGATCATTTTTGTGCTGCTGGTGGCGGTGGTCTTTGACCTGCTGCGCCAGCGGCTCAACCACGCCATCGATCGCGTCTTCTTTCGCAACCGGCTGGACACGCAAACCGTCTTGCAGAATTACAGCCGCAACCTGACCGAAATCTCCGACCTGCCCCGCATCATCCAGACGCTGCGCCAACAGGTCACCGCGATCTATCACCCGGACCGCCTGTATGTGTATTTGCTGGACACCCGGACTGCTCTTTTCTGCGCACAGCCTGATCCGGCCATGCCGCGGCTGCCGCTGTCGGCGGCGCAGTGTGCGGGCGACGGGCCGCTGGCTAAGTGGATCAAGTCTGAACCGGGTCCCAAATATCTGCCCGCCCACCGTGCGCTGCCGGACGGCCTGTGGGGCGATCGGGAACGCATCGAAACGATCGGGGCCACGTTGTATGTGCCCATCAGCGGGCGCGACGGCACTAACGGCTGGCTGGCGCTCAGCCACAAGCAGAATGATCAGCCCTACTCCACCGACGATCTGAACCTGTTGTCCGCGCTGGCGAATCAAACCGCCCTGGCGCTGGAGCGCGCCATCGCCTTTGATGATTTGCAGCGCCGCAACAAGGAACTGGACGCGCTGAGCCGCATCAGCCAGGCCGTCAACTTTACGCTGGATGCCGACGACGTCCTGGAACTGATCTACACGCAGACCAGCAAAGTACTGGACACGCGCAACTTCTACATCGCCATGATTGACGAGAAGCGCGGCACGATGCGCTTTGCGTTTTATATCGAAGGCACTGAGCGCCTGTATCCCGACGACGAGTGGCCGATTGAGACCGGCCTGATTGGCGAGATCATGCGGCGCGGGCAGCCCATCGTCACCGACGATTACGTGGCTGAGTGCGAACGGCGCGGCTTGAAGGCGGGCGGGCGGCCGGGCAAAGCGTGGATGGGTGTGCCCCTCAGCGGCGGCGACCACCCGATGGGCCTGATGGCTGTGTCGGATTTTCGGCCGGAAGTGACGTATACGCAGGAGCAATTACAGGTCTTCGCCGCCATCGCCGATCAGGCGGCCAGCGTGCTGTATAAGACGCGGCTGTACCGGCAAACCGAGGAACGCGCGCGCCAACTGGCCGTACTCAACGAGGTGGGCAGCAGCATCACCTCCACGCTCGACCTGCGCACCGTGCTGGAAACGATCGTCGCCAAAGCCATCGAACTACTGGGCGCTGAAGCCGGTTCCTTGCTGCTGGTCGACGAGCAGCACAACGAACTGGTCTTTGAGGTCACATTTGGCCCCGCCGCCGAAGACTTGCGCGGCCAGCGCTTGCCCTTTGGCAAGGGCATTGTGGGCGCGGTGGCGCAGACGCGCCAGCCGCAGATCGTCAACGAAGCGCAGACCGACGTGCGCTGGCTGCGCGATGTCGATCGCTCGACGGCTTTCAGCACGCGCGCCATCGTGGCTGTGCCGATGATCAACAAGGATCGCGTCATCGGCGTGCTGGAACTGATCAACAAACGCAATGCCGATCGCTTCAACGAAGACGATCAACAATTGCTGACGGCCTTCGCCACCAACGCCGCCGTGGCCGTCGATAACGCCCGCCTGTTCACCATGACGGATCAGGCGCTGGCGTCGCGCCTGGACGAATTGAGCATGCTGCAAGAGATCGACCGCCAGCTGAACACGTCGCTGGACATCAAGCGCGTGCTGGATTTGACATTGGACTGGGGCCTGCGCATGACCAACGCCACGGCCGGATCGGTGGGGCTGGTCAATCGGGAGCAGAACTCGATCGAGTTGCTGGCGACGCGCGAATACACCTATCAGCCCGCGTCGCTGCCGCTGGATCGCGGCCTGGCCGGGGCCGTCGCCAAATCGGGTCAACCCATCGTGGTCAATGATGTGTCGCAAGATGCGCGGTACGTGGCCGGTTCGCCCGCCACGCTGTCGCAGCTGAGCGTGCCCATCAAACGTGAAAGCGACATCATCGGCGTGATGAATCTGGAAAGCAGCAAACTCAACGCCTTCGGCATTTTGCAGCTCGACACCGCCAACCGCCTGGCCGATCACGCCGCCACCGCCGTCATCAACGCGCAGCTGTATCAGGAAGTCAGGCGCGCCAATGACGCCAAGAGCGAGTTCGTCTCGATCGTGTCGCACGAGTTGAAGACGCCCATGACCAGCATGAAGGGCTATACCGATCTGCTGGTCAAAGGCATGGCCGGCCCGGTCACCGACATGCAGGCGCAGTTCCTCAACGTCGTCCGCGCCAACGTCGAGCGCATGAGCACGCTGGTCAACGACTTGCTGGAAGTCAGCCGCATCGAAACGGGCCGCCTGAAACTGGACTCCAAACCGATCGAGTTGGACATCGTGCTGGACGATACGCTGCGCACCACACGCGCCCAGATCGACGATCGACAGCAGACACTGGAATTGAATATTCCAGAGGGCCTGCCGCTGGTCTTTGCCGACAAGTCGCGCGTGATTCAGGTGCTGACGAACCTCATCAGCAACGCGTACAAGTACACGCCCGGCGGCGGCCGCATCGCCATCACAGTCACGCGCGAGGCAACCGCTCAGCCACCGCACACGCTGTCGGGCAAAGTCCCCGCCACCAAACCCGATCTGAACTTTGTGCCGAATCCGGCCGGGTATGTGTGGTGCGCCGTCAAAGACAGCGGCGTAGGCATCAACACCGACGATCAGGCCAAACTCTTCCAGAAATTCTTCCGCTCCGGTGATCAGGCTGTGCGTGATCAACCCGGCACCGGCCTGGGCCTGGCTATTACGAAGAGCCTGATCGAATTACAAAAGGGCGCGATCTGGGTAGACAGCAACGGCATTCCCGGTGAAGGCAGCACGTTTGCGTTCAGCATCCCCATCGCGGCTGAATCCGCTACCGATTGATCCGGCGTGGCCCTGCGGCCCGCAAAAACACACGACCTGCGCCGTGAGCGGCAAGCTCACCGTGCAGGTCGTTGGCGTTAAATTGTCGCTTCGACAGGCAATCATCGATCGAACACCCCCGCTTGTTTCGGTAGATCGCCAATCAGGAGCAGGCTGAACATAGGGGGTGGTGTTTCACACACGAAGTGTGAGCGCTTTCACGAATTTTTGGGACTTGACACGACCTATGAGTCATGGTATAAAACTTGCAAGCGTTTACACGGCTGGGAATTCTGAGAATTCTGGACGGCGGAAGACTGCGCGAGTCGCCGTTCTATTTTTGAGAATTCATGTAAACGTTTGCACAGGATTAACCTAACTTGCTTTGTCTCCCCTTGATCTCTCGATCTTGAAGTGAGGAAACGTGGCGCGTACCGGCCGCTCTTCAGGCAATGTCACGATCATCGATGTGGCGCAGGCCGCTGGCGTATCGTATGCCACCGTCTCGCGCGTCCTCAATAACGACCCTCACGTCAAACCTGACACTCGCGACCGGGTTATTCGCTCCGTCACCCGCCTGGGTTACACGGTGAACCAGCAGGCCCGCACGCTGGCCGGTGGACGATCGCACGTGGTGGGGCTGCTGGTGCCTGATCTGGGCACCGGCTACATCGGCCAGATCATCCGCGGGATCGACAAAGAACTATCGGCGGCGCAGTACGATCTGATGTTGTATACCACGCACCGGCGCAAGACCAAAGAGTCCATCTATGTCGCGTCGCTGACGCAGGGCATGGCCGACGGGCTGCTACTGGTCCTGCCACGCGATCCGGCCGAGTATCTGTCCTCGTTGCGCCAACGCCACTTCCCCTATGTCCTCATCGATCATCAGGGCATCAGTGAAGCCGAATCGGCGGTGGGCGCTGCCAACTGGCAGGGCGGCTACGACGCGACGAAGTATCTGGTCGAATTGAGTCATCGGCGAATTGGATTTATAACTGGTACGCTCGATCTGGGCTGTTCGCGCGATCGGCGCGAGGGGTATCGATCGGCCCTGCACGATCTCGGCCTCCCGATCGATCCTGAACTTATTCGCGAAGGTGATTTCGAACAGCCGCGTGGCTATACGGCGGCGATGGAACTGCTGAACCTGGCACAGCCGCCGACGGCGATTTTTGCATCAAATGACGTGATGGCCTTTGGGGTGATGGAAGCCGTCCGCGTTCGGGGACTGCGCATTCCTGAAGATATTTCGATCGTGGGCTTTGACAACATTCCGCAGGCGGAGCACGTCAGCCCGCAGTTAACCACTATCCAGCAGCCACTGGCAGACATGGGGCGCGAAGCGACACGCCGCCTGTTGGCCCTGATCAATCAACCTGATCTGCCTCTGACGCGCATTGAATTGCCGACGAAGCTGGTGGTACGAGCTTCAACGCGGGCACTAAAGTAGAGAAGGCCGGCTGACCCGTCACGATCGCGCCGACCTTCGCTGTTCGCCTACGGCACACCGTTGGAGATCCAAGGAGGCCCATAAGCACCTCTATTATACACAATTACCCCCACCCGCCGTTTGACAGTTTGTCCAATCCAACCACTGCTCGTAACTCTCAAGAAGGAGAAGATTCCATGAATACCCGACGATTGTTTAGTGTTTTGGCTGTCCTCGTCGCGATGGCGATGTTGATGTCGGCCTGTGCGCCGGCGGCCGCGCCCGCTCCGACACAAGCGCCCGCCCAACCGACAACCGCGCCCGCAGCCGAGAAGGTGACCGTCGAATGGTGGCATATTACCACCGTGGACCCGGGCAAGACGCTCTGGCAGGATATGGCCAATGAATATATGGCCAAACATTCCAATGTCACCGTCAATATTACGATACTGGAAAACGAGGCCTTCAAGACCAAGCTGACCACCGTCATGCAGGGCGGCACGCCGCCGGATATCTTCCAGAGTTGGGGTGGCGGCACGATGAATGATCAGATCGCTGCCGGTATGCTCAAAGACATCACCGCGGATCTGGATGCCGGCGGCGGCGCCTGGCGCAACACCTTTGCGCCCGGTGCGCTGGCTGTCTTTGCCCTGGACGGCAAGAACTACGGCGTGCCGTGGGACATGGGCATGGTCAGCTGGTGGTACAACAAGGACTTGTTTGCGAAGGCCAAGATTGCCAACCCGCCCACCTCCTGGGCCGAACTCCTGGATGCAGTCAAGGCCCTCAAGGCCGCCGGCATTACCCCCATCTCTTTGGGCCAGAAGGATACCTGGACCGGCATGCACATCTGGGCCTATCTCGCCACTCGTATCTGCGGAGAGAAAGGTTTCATGGCTGCCGCCGGCCGCACAGGCTCCTTTGCGGATCCCTGCTTTGTCGAAGCGGGCAAGAAACTCCAGGAATTGATTGACTTGAAGCCCTTCCAGGATGGTTTCCTGGGCGCCTCGCATGATGACATGCAGGGTACCTTTGGCAACGGCAAGGCGGCTATGGAGCTCTCCGGGCAATGGGCCCCTGGCTCTTCTAAAGGCCAGTCCGCCGACCAGAAGGGTGTGGCCAATCTGGGCATGTTTACCTTCCCGGCGGTCGAGGGCGGCGCGGGTGCCTTGACGGACGCCATGGGCGGCGGCAACGGTTTTGCCATCGGCAAGAATGCCTCGCCGGAAGCCGTTGACTTCGTCAAATACCTGACTGCTGCGAAACAGCAGGAGCGCGTTGCTGCCAGCAACGGGGGTATCCCGGTCGTCAAGGGTGGTGAAGTCGGTCTGACCGATCCCAACATGATCGCTGTCCAGGCTGGTTTCGCGGCTGCGAAGTACTTCCAGCTCTACTACGATCAATACATGCCATCGGCGATGGGTGGCATCATCAATGACGCTGTTGCCAAGCTCTATGCCGGCACAGCGACGGCTGAGCAGGTTGCGCAAGAGATCGAAGCCGGCGCCAAGACGGTCTTCGGCAAGTAAGCTAGCCAGATTTTTTGAGGTGCGGGAGGTGGGTCCAAGATCACCCACCTCCTGCACTAATGTGTCCATCACCTTCACCCTCTCCTGGGATGCCGCGCGATGGTGATGGACACAGCCCCCAGGCAAAATGAGCGGCCATAAACCGTTGTGACTTTGTGGCAATGGATGTCCGTAATAGTGGAAAGCGACCCAGCATGAAAATTGGCCAGGCCTATCGGGATGAAACCACGTTGCAGAAGCGCCAGCGTTCGCCTCGTCGCACACAAGACTACGTGACAATCGCTTTGTTCTTACTGCCCGCTGTGGTTCTTTTTCTTGTTTTTATCATTTATCCCATTGCCAGTTCTGTTTATTACAGTACGTTCAATTGGAACGGCATCGGGCCGGCGGTTAAGTTTGTCGGATTGGATAATTTCAAACAGATCCTGAGCGATCAAGTTTTTATCAAAGCGGCCGGGAACGCCTTGTTGATTGTCGTGTTATCCCTGGTTGCCCAGTTGCCATTGGCCCTGGCGCTGGCCATCATGGTGGGACGGGATCTACCCGGCCGGGCTTTTTTTCGCACGATCTTCTTCATGCCCTATGTGCTGTCCGAAGTCATCGCAGGCATCATCTGGTTGAGCCTCTTCAGCCCTGATCCGGATCGCGGCTTAATCAATGCGCTCTTAACGCTCATTCCGGGTGTCCAGCCCCAGAACTTTCTGGGTGATGTCAACGTGGTCATGCCCGTTGTCTTTGTCGTCCTGACCTGGAAATATTTTGGATTGCACATGCTGTTGGATATGGCCGGCCTGCAGAATATTCCCAAGGAAGTCGAAGAGGCGGCCATGATCGATGGCGCCAGCCGCTGGCAGACGGTCTGGTATGTGACCATTCCCCTGCTCAGGAGCACCCTGCTGACCAGCGTCTACCTGTCTGTTTTGGGATCGCTGACCCAGTTCAACCTGATCTGGATCATGACCCGGGGCGGACCAGTCAACGCCAGCGAAGTCATGGCCACATACATGTACCGCTACGCTTTTAACCGGCTCCAGCTGGGCTATGGTTCGGCGGTGGCGCTCGTCATGCTGGTGATCTGCCTGGTTTTTTCCGTGGCCTACCTGCGGCTTAGCCGCCGGCCCGATCCCCTGAGCGGCATGTAGAAAGGGACTTCCATGGCAACCCTTAACGTTCGTAGAAGCGACGCTTTCAAAAAGAAATCCCCCAGGTTCTTCCAGTACCTGGTACTGATGATTGTGACAGTGATCGTCCTCGTGCCCATTGTGATCATGGTCTTTGGCGGTCTCAAGACGCGCGGCGAGATGTTTTCACACCCTTACACTCCGCCCATTCCACCGCATTGGGAGAACTTTGACCAGATTTTGTCCACGAGCTCGTTCTGGTCCATGCTGCGCAATAGCCTGATCGTCATGGTTGCCTCGACCACGGGCGTGTTGATCACGTGCAGTCTGGCCGCGTTTGTCTTTGCCCGCATGGAATTCCGGGGCAAGGACCTGGCTTTCAATTTTCTTACCCTGGGGCTGATGTTCCCGATCACCGTGGCCATCATGCCGGTCTACCTGGTTGTCCGCCAGATGCAGCTGATCGATTCTCTCATGGCGGTTATTCTGGTGCAGACCGCCTTTGGCATATCCGGCAACACCCTGATCCTGCGCGGCTTCTTTCTATCGATCCCGGTTGAACTGCAGGATGCGGCCGCCATTGACGGCTGTTCTACCTTTGGTTTCTTCTGGCGCATCGTGCTCCCGCTGGCGAAGCCGGCTTTGGCGGCCGTTGCGGCTCTGACCATGATTGTCAGTTGGAATGATTTGCTCACCCCCCTCGTTCTGCTCAACTCGGATTCTCTCTGGACTCTGCCGCTCGGTACCATGCAGTTCCAGGGGCAATACAGTTCCGATCTGGCGCTGACGGCGGCTTTTGTAACCTTGTCCGCATTGCCCGCGATTGTCTTTTACATCTTTGCCGAACGACAAATCGTAGCCGGTTTGACGGCGGGCGCACTCAAGGGCTAGTTATCTTTGCCATGTCCCGAACTTTCCGCAACCCCATTCTGTCAGGCTTTTATCCCGATCCCTCCATCTGCCGAGTTGGCGACGATTACTACCTCGTCACTTCGACCTTTGAGTATTTTCCCGGCCTGCCGATCTTCCACAGCCGCGATCTGGTGCACTGGCATCAGATCGGCCACGTACTCGATCGGCCTTCACAACTCCCGTTGGATGGCGTGCGTCCATCGGGCGGTCTTTACGCGCCGACGATTCGTTACTCGCAGGGCGTGTTTTATGTGATCAACACGCTCGTCGATGGCACAACGAAATCGGGCAACTTCATCGTCACGGCCACTGATCCCGCCGGGCCGTGGTCGGAACCGACCTGGTTGGATAACGCTCCGGGCGCCGATCCATCTCTGTTCTTCGACACAGATGGTCGCGTGTGGTACACGGGCAATCGGATGGCGCAGCATAGCCAGTTCGAAGGTCACACCGAAATCTGGCTTCAGGAGCTCGACTTAGCGACGCTGTGCTTCATTGGCGCGCCACAGGTCATCTGGGATGGAGCAGTCAGAGGCGCAGTGTGGGCAGAATCTTCTCACCTCTACAAAATCGACGGACACTACTATTTGCTGGCAGCCGAAGGCGGCACGGCGCACCATCATGCCGTGTGCGTTGCGCGCAGTGAGACCATCACCGGGCCGTATGAAGGCAATCGGGGCAATCCGATTTTGACGCATCGCCACTTGGGGCTGGATTATCCCATCGTGGGAACCGGCCATGCCGATCTGGTGGATACACCCTCAGGCGAATGGTGGCTGGTGCTGCTGGCGATGCGGCCCTACGACGGCTATTACTACAACCTGGGCCGCGAAACTTTTCTAGCGCCTGTGCGCTGGGAAGACGGCTGGCCGATCGTAAGTGCGGGAACCGGACGCGTGGAGTTTACGTATCCTGCGCCGAGTTTGCCCGAACACGATTGGCCTACCGTGCCCGCTCGCGATGAATTCGATCAGCCGACGCTGGCTCCACAGTGGTTCTTCTTGCGCACATCGCGCCGCACACCGCGCGATGATTTTTGGAGCCTGAGTGATCGATCGGGTT
>JACRBO010000477.1 GCA_016219235.1 Chloroflexota bacterium | reverse complement strand
GCGTCCGGACAGAAACTTCGTCGGCGACCGTCACTGCGAGGAGCGTTTTTTGCGACGAAGCAGTCTCCTACTCGACCGGCAATTGGCGTTGATCGACATTGAGATTGCTTCGCAAAAAGCGCTCGCAATGACGCGGTGCGGCAAGTTTCTGAGCAGCCGCTGAAGACGGCGAAGCAATCTCTTTGCCGGTTAGCGGGAGATGGCTTCGCGGGAGCACTGCACCGCATGTGTCGCATCCTTCGACTACGCTATGCTTCGCTCAGGATGCTCCTCGCTATGACGCGCCACTGGAGTTACAGCAAAGATAGTTGTGTGGGCGGCTGATAGAAGGGCATTTTGAGAGTGAGGCCGTAGCGGTCGCAGAGTTCGCGGCAGAGTTGGGTGAGGCGTTTGGCGTTGGGGCTGGAGGCGCTGTAGCGCTGACCGAAGGCGCGTTCGTAACGGGGACGTAAACCGGGGAAGAGCCGATCGAGTTTGGCGTAGTAGTAGTCGCGCTGCCGATCGCGCAAGGTCACGCCGAAGGCCGGCAAAACGTACGACGCGCCGGAATCGTGCGCGCGGGTGATGATGGCGGCGATGTTCTCTTCGGTATCTTCGATGAGGGGCAGCACGGGCATCAGTGTGACGCCGGTCAGGATGTCGTGCGCGGCGAGTTGCTGCATGGCGGCAAAGCGGGCTGAGACTTGGGGCGCGCCGGGTTCCAGTCGTTTGCCCAGATCATCGTCGGCGGTGGTGACGGTAAAACTGACGGCGGCGTAGACTTCGCTGATCGTTTGCAGCGTGGCAAGGTCGCGCACGACGAGGTCGCTCTTGGTAATGATGTGCACCGGGAATTGATGCTGCGCGATGATCTCAAGCGCGCGGCCCGTGAGGTTGCGCTCGGCTTCGATCGGCATGTAGGGATCGTTCATCGAGCCGGTGCCGATGGTGCCTGTCTGGCGTTTACGGGGCAGTTCTTTGCGCAAGAGGTCGAGCGCGTTGATCTTGACCTGAATATCGGCGAAGTTGTCGATGCGGTAGCATTCGCTGCGCGAGTCGCAGTAGATGCACTGATGCTGGCAGCCGCGATACAGGTTCATGGTGTAGCGGATGCCAAACCACGGATCGGGTTTGGGGTGAGAGGAGAGCAGAACGCGGGCTTGAATGTCGGTGACCATGCGAGAATTGTAGGCTGGAAGCGGGCGTGTGGCAAACGCTGATCGATTGTAGGGGGCGAGGGCGTCCACACTAATCGCGCAGGCCGACTTCGAGCCGTTGTAGCCGCGAATTGATTCGCCGACCGGTGCGGCAATCTAACATTGTCGAGATAGCCGCGTGGTAGAATGTGCCGCGCATTGCGCCGCGCACTTTTCAGAGTGGAAGTCGATATGCTCGAACTCAACCATGATCCAATCGTCGTCGCGATTATCATTGCCGCGCTGGGTTTTCTGATTGGCCTGACCAAGGGCGGTTTCAATGCGCTGGGCGCGTTGTTGACACCGGTTCTCAGTCTGGTGCTGCCGGTCTCGCAAGCGGTGGGCGTCTTGCTGCCGATGTTGATCGCCGGAGACGTGATCGCGGTGTATGCCTATCGGGGCCAATGGGACAGCCGGCTAGTGTGGCGGATGCTTCCAGCCGGGACAGTCGGCGTCGCGATCGGCGCATATTTGTTGGTCCAACTTCCGGCGAATGTGCTGCGCATTGTGCTGGGTGTCTTCGCGCTGGTGATCGTCGCCTACAAGTTGGCGGGAGATCGCGTGGCGCAGCTGGCCTATCGGCCGCGCGGCTGGCATTCGCCGATAATCGGCGCCGTGACCGGCGTCACGTCCGGCATGCTCAACAGCGGCGGCCCGGCCTTCAATTCGTATCTGTTGCTGCTGCGTTTGCCCGCCCAGACGTTCGTTGCCACGAGCGTGTTGTTCTTTGCGCTGATCAATCTGATCAAGCTGCCCGGTTTCCTGATTACGGGCGTGTTGAGTGTGCCGCTGTTGTTGTCGCTGTGGTGGGTGTTTCTCTTCATCCCGCTGGGACTGTGGGCTGCGCGCTGGCTGATCGGGCGCGTTGACCAGCGCACTTTCGAGTGGCTGATCGTCGTCTTGCTAATCGTATCCAGTCTCCTCCTGTTTGCGCAAAGCCACTAACACAGCGCAGCGAAGACTTGCCACGAGAGAACGCACAGAACACGAAAGAAAACCTTCCGTCTTTGCGGTCTCTGCGTTCTGTTGTGGCTTATGCGATAAGGGTGTAACTAAATCGGGTTGATGACCTGAGGGGCGCAGACCTCGGAGGTTTCCACCTGCTCAGGTGTCGGGCTTGACCGTCGCTTGAAACCTCCGAGGTCTTGACTGGCGATCAACCCAGTTTAGTCACACCCCTTTGAAATGGTTGAAACAAGTCGCTGCACCTGAAAAACAAAAAGCAATGTTCGGTCTTGACGCCGCTTCAAAGGTGTGTCACAATAGTTATGAACACGTGTGCATTGAGGCAAAAATGGCAATCACTATTAAGGACATCGCGAAAGCAGCCGGGGTGTCTCACACTACGGTGTCACGTGCCCTGCACGACCACCCAGCAATCTCTCAAGAGACGATCGCCGAAATCAAACGACTGGCCGCGCGGATGGGCTATGTGCCCAGCGCCACCGCCCGAGGCTTGAAAACCCGGCGCACCTGCGCGCTGGGCGTCATCGTCAGCCAGCTCGACGATCCGTTCTGGAGTGAAGTGCTGCAAGGCATCGACGAGGTGCTGCATCCGGCCGGCTACAGCCTCTTTGTCACGGTGACTCATCGCGATCGGCAGCGCGAGAAGGAAATCGTGCAGGCGTTGGTGCAGCGTGGGGTGGATGGTGTCATCTTGTGCGCGCCGCAATTCAGCCCGGAACAAAGCCAATCACTCAACGCGTATGGTCTCCCGATGGTGGTTGTCAACAACGAAGGCTCGGGTGAGTCGAAGTACCTGGTTTACAATGAAGATCGCTACGGGATTCGCCTCGTCACCCGGCACCTCATCGCGTTAGGGCATCGCAAGATCGCGTTTCTGGGCAATGTGGAGGGCGGCCGGACGACCAGCGAACGCGAAAAGGGCTTCCGGGAAGAACTGCAAGCATCGCAGATTGAAGTGACTGAAGACTACATTCATCTTGCGCCGCACAGCACGCCCGGCGGAGGCAGTGCCGCGACCGAGTACCTCCTGTCGCTGCCTGATCGGCCGACGGCCATTATTTGCTACAACGACAACCTGGCTGTGGGCGTGTACAGTGCGCTTCATCAGGCGGGCTTGCGGGTGCCGCAGGATATGTCTGTAGCCGGCTATGACGACATCGCCATTGCGGCCTATCTCACGCCGCCGTTGACGACGCTGCGCCAATTCAAACTCGATCTGGGCAGCGGCGCGGCCCGCATGATGCTGCACCTGCTGGAAGCGCGCGCCGAATCGGGTGAATGGTTAGAGCCACAAAAAGTGGGCCTGAGCGGTGAGCTGGTCGTGCGGGCTTCGACGGCGGCACCGCGGAACACTTAACCGAGCGACCTCGATTCAGCCATGTGTGAAATAAAGTACTATATAAAAAGGTAGCCAAACCCCTTGACAAGCACTTGCAATCTAAATATAATGTTCACGTGTGCATAAAGGCACCCTGTTTTTATCCTCCTCACACATTGTTGACTAACGCTCGCTTTATCGGGCTTTTTCTTTGTGATTCAGTGCACACGTGTGCAAATAAGTTTCTTAACAGCTGGATCATCACCGCTTCACGAGGAGCGCATGCAACAATACACGTCCGATAATCTGGTTGTCCATCCGAACCCCTCCCCAAATTCTGATGTGATTGTCGAAGTGACGCCCGCCGCCGCCGGCTGGGACGCGATCAATTTTCAAGCCCGACGGTTGTCCCAAAACCGATCGTGGTCGTTTGCCACCGGCGATCATGAACTCGCGCTGGTGGTGCTG
The DNA here is from genome assembly GCA_016219235.1 of Chloroflexota bacterium. Next base: position 1,098 of record JACRBO010000477.1, on the reverse strand, counting down.
GGCGGGCAGTTGAATGTCGAGTCGAATCGCGGCGCGTGGCAGAATCTTGGTTCACGCGCCAGCGTGTTTGCCGGTTTGCCCACCGCGCTGTATCTGCCGAGAGAAACATCGTTCACCGCCACCGCCGTCACCGATGTTGAATTCGCCGTAGCATGGGCCAAAGGTGAAGTTGATTTCCCGCCCCGATTGGTGCGGCCCGGCGACATCGAAATCGAGATTCGCGGCGGCGACCATGCCACGCGCCAGATCAACCGCATCATGCCACCCGGCTTCCCGTGCGCCCGATTGGTCATCGTCGAAGTCTATACGCCCGGCGGCAACTGGTCGAGCTATCCGCCGCATAAGCACGATGTCCACAAAGTCCAATCGGATGGCACGCTCCTCGAAGCCGATCTGGATGAAGTGTATTACTACAAGATCGATCGGCCGGAAGGCTACGCCCTGCAGCGCATCTACACCGATCCCGAATCGCCGCTGCAGCGCGCCGGCTATCCGATCGATGCGGCCGTGATCGCCCGCAACAATGATGTGGTGTTGATCCCGGAAGGTTATCACCCGGTATCGAGTCCGGTTGGATATACCACCTACTATCTCAATGTGCTGGTCGGCACGGCACAGAGTCTGGCCGCCACCGACGATCCGAACTTTGCGTGGGTCAAAGACACTTATCAAACCCGCGACCCGCGCATTCCCATCTATCCTATCAACTAACTTGTGCGAGGCAAACGGATGAGTGACACCCGTCGTCTGACGATGGCGCAAGCCTTGATTTCTTTCCTGAAGCAGCAGTATGTGGAGCGCGACGGCGTCGAGCAGCCGTTTTTCGCGGGAATTTTCGGCATTTTCGGGCACGGCAACGTGGCCGGGATCGGGCAGGCGTTGCAGCAGATGCCCGATTTTCGTTACTATCAGGTCCGCAACGAACAGGCGATGGTGCACGCGGCGACGGCCTATGCCAAAGTGAAGAATCGCTTGCAGACGCTGGCCTGCACTACGTCGATCGGTCCCGGCGCGACCAACATGATCACGGGCGCGGCCACGGCGACGATCAACCGCTTGCCGGTGCTGCTGCTGCCCGGCGATATTTTCGCGCGCCGC
>JACRBO010000495.1 GCA_016219235.1 Chloroflexota bacterium | reverse complement strand
GCGCGCCGCGACGCAATCGCCGCGTGATCGCGCCGACCACTGGCCTTTAACATCTTCACCGCGCCCGCCGTGTCGTACACCACCTCGCGTTGGATGCCTAAGCGAGTGATGGTGTGTTCACATTGGGCCAGTGCTTGTGGATGGGACATGATCAGCGTCAAGTCACGGATCGACGATTCCGGCCAACCGATCAGGCAGTGCCGCACCCGATAGATCTTCTCGCCGACGAGGTGCAGTTGATGGCGCATGAACAGATCGTAGTTGCGATGGATGCTGCCGCCGAGCGAATTCTCCACCGGCACGATGCCGCGCTCGACTTCGCCCGACTCGACCTGCTCGAAGACTTCGTCGAAGGTCGGGCAGGGGATCGGTTCGATGCCAGTGCCGAAATATTCGAGGGCGGCGGCTTCGGAATACGCGCCGCGTTCACCTTGAAAAGCGACGTTCATGGTAAATCCTTGAGGCAAGATGCAAGATGCAAGATGCAAGATGCGAGATGCAGGAAGCAAGATGCAGGAATCAAGATGCAAGGAGCAAGATGCAGGAATCATAGGGTCTTGCATCGTGCATCCTGCATCGTGCATCCGTCAGCCAATGCGTCTCAGAATTTCATCAGCCATTTGTCGCGTCGAAAGCGAGCCGCCTAAATCAGCGGTGCGGCAGCCAGCGGTGATGACTTGATCGACCGCGGCTTCAATCGATCGCGCTTCAATCTCAAGTTTCAATGAATAGCGCAACAACATCGCCGTCGAGAGGATCGTGCCGATCGGGTTGGCGAGGCCTTTGCCCGCGATGTCGGGCGCGGAGCCGTGAATCGGTTCGTACAGGCCGGGACCGCTACTGCCCAACGACGCCGACGGCAGCATGCCCATCGATCCGGCCAGCACCGACGCTTCGTCGGTGAGGATGTCGCCGAACATGTTCTCGGTCACGACCACATCGAATGACGCCGGACCGGTGATCAACTTCATCGACGCGGTATCGACCAGCACGTGATCGAGCGCGATGTCAGGATGGGCCTGGCCAATCGTCGTGGCGATCTGCCGCCACAAGCGCGACGATTCAAGCACGTTGGCTTTGTCGACCGAGGTCACTTTCTTGCGCCGTCTGGCCGCGAGTTGAAACGCCAACTCGACCACGCGCTGCACTTCGTAGTCGTGATATTCCAGCGTATCGACGGCGCGCATGTGCCCATCGACTTCGCTGCGGCCTTTCGGTTGGCCGAAGTACAGGCCGCCCGTCAGTTCGCGGATGACGAGAATATCCACGCCCTTCAACTTCTCCGGCTTCAACGGCGATGAATCGATCAGGGCCGGATGCACTTTCACGGGGCGCAGATTCGCAAAGACGCCCAGGCCTTTGCGCAAGGCGAGCAGCCCGCGCTCAGGTCGATCCTTGGCGGCGGGGTCATCCCACTTCGGGCCGCCGACCGCGCCCAGCAGCACCGCATCGGCGCGCTGGCAATCGCTCAGCGTCTCGTCGGTCAGTGATGAACCATAGGCATCGATCGAGCAGCCGCCCATCAAGCGCTCGGCGTACTCGAACGAATGCCCGTACTTCTGCGCGATCACGTTCAACACACGCACAGCTTCGCCCACAACTTCAGGCCCGATGCCGTCTCCCGGTAGTAAAACAATGTTGGCTTTCATGATATTCCTGTCAGTGACAAGATGACAAGATGAAGGGATGACAAGATGATCCCGCCGACAGATCATCATGTCATCTTGTCATCTTGTCATCTTGTCAGGATTTTACGCTGCTACCGTCAACCCATATTCTACCGAATCTACCAGCGCGCGCCAACTCGCCTCGATGATGTTGGCGCTTGCGCCGACGGTGCTCCAGCGTTTGGTGCCGTTCTGCGTGTCGATGAGCACGCGCGTGATTGCCGCCGTGCCGTTGTTGCCGTCGAGGATGCGGACTTTGTAGTCGGCCAGATGGAAATGTTCAAGCTGCGGGTAATGGGCAATCAAGGCTTTGCGCAGGGCCGTGTCGAGCGCGTTGACGGGGCCGTTGCCTTCGGCGGCGGTGTGCTGCACCTCGCCATCGACGCGCACCTTCACTGTCGCTTCCGCGAAGATGCCGCGCCCCGAACGATGTTCGACGTTGACCGAAAAATCGATCAACTCGAACGGTGGCGTGTAACCGGTCTGTTGGCGCTTCATCATCATCGCCACCGAGGCTTCCGCCGCCTCGAATGAAAAGCCCTGCGATTCCAGCGCTTTGATTTCATTCAGCACGTCGCCGACTTCGCTGCCGTTCACGTCGAGGCCGTATTCTTCGGCTTTGCTGAGCAGGTTGCCGCGCCCCGAGAGTTCGCTCACGACGACGCGCATCTCGTTGCCGACAGTCGTCGGCTCGATGTGCTGATACGACTGCACATTACGCCGCATCGCCGCGACGTGAATGCCGCCCTTATGCGCAAACGCCGACTTGCCCACGTAGGCCAGATGCTCATCGGGGGCGAGGTTGGCCAGTTCAGCCACGAAATGCGAGACATCATACAAGAGAGGCAAGTTACCTTCCGGCAAACACGGCATCTTCAACTTCAATTCGAGGTCGCCGATGATCGAGCACAGGTTGGCGTTGCCGCAACGTTCGCCATAGCCGTTGATCGTGCCCTGCACCTGAATCGCGCCTTCGCGCAGCGCGGCCAGCGAGTTCGACACGGCGCACTCGCCGTCGTTGTGGGTGTGAATGCCGATCGGGTGATTGAGGACCGCTTTGACTTCGCGCACGATCTGCGTGATTTCCCACGGCATCGAGCCGCCGTTGGTGTCACACAGCACGACCGTTTCCGCGCCGCCCCGTTTGGCCGCTTTCAACGTCTCGAGGGCATACGCCGGATCGGCTTTGTAGCCGTCGAAGAAATGTTCCGCGTCATAGATCACGCGGCGGCCTTGCGCGCGCAAATACGCGAGGCTCTGCTCGATGATGCGCAGGTTCTCTTCGTAAGTCGTGCGCAGCACTTCGGTGACGTGCAGCGTCCATGTCTTGCCGACGACGGTGCAGACCGGCGTTTGAGCGTCGAGCAGCGCCTTGATGTTGGTGTCATCTTCAGGTGTACCGCCCACGCGGCAGGTCGAGCCGAACGCGGTGATGAGCGCGTGCTGCCATGTCATGTCCTTGGCCCGATCGAAAAACTCCGCGTCCTTGGGGTTGGAGCCGGGCCAGCCGCCCTCGATGAAGGCCACGCCCAACTCGTCGAGTTTGCGCGCGATGCGCAGCTTGTCGTCGCACGACAGCGAGATGCCTTCGCGCTGAGTGCCGTCACGTAAGGTCGTATCGTAAATTTGGATCATGATCTCCTCCGAGAACTTTTGCGCATCACCACAAGCAGAGGCGGCTCCCACGCCGCCGGGTACGCGGGCGTGGGAGCCCGCTCTGCTTCGGTTTGCTGCGCGTATTAATGAAAGAACTCGGGAACCCCGAGTCCTTCAGCCGCAGAAAGTTCTCCGAGTTCCCGTCCAGTCAACTGGTAATAATCGCAATCCCGTTGCGCGCTTCGAAAGCGGCAATCTGATCGGCAAAGGTCAAGATGTAGCCAAGTTCATCGACGCCGTTGAGCAGGCACGCCTTCGAGAAGTCGTCGATGGGGAACGTGGTCGATTGGCCGGTGGGCAGCGTCAAGGTCTGCGTCGCCAGATCAATGCTCAGTTCCGCGTTCGGCACTTCATCGAGCAGATCGAACAACATCCGATGGGTGTCGGCATCGACGATGATGGGCAACAGGCCATTCTTCAGTGAGTTGTTGCGGAAGATGTCGGCAAACGAGGTGCTGATCACGGCGCGGAAACCGAAGCCCGTCAGCGCCCACGGCGCGTGCTCGCGCGAGGAGCCGCAGCCAAAGTTGTCGCCGGCCAGCAGAATCGCCGCGCCCTGCGCCTGTGGTTGATTCAGCACGAAGTCGGCTTTGGGCGAACCGTCGGC
>JACRBO010000494.1 GCA_016219235.1 Chloroflexota bacterium | reverse complement strand
GAGTGGACCGACGGCGTCGATGCGTTGTGGCGCGATAACAATCTCAATGGCACATATCAACTCAGCGATACCGCGCTGCGCGCTGATGCCGCCATTCCGCAGAACTCGGCCACGAACATGATCTTGCTACAGCGCTTCTTCGTCGACGGCGACGGTGCGGCCACCAACGGCGCGGGCAGCGATGATGCGACGCGCACCGGGCAGACATCGTTTCAGTTCAGTGATCTGATCTACTGGCACGACGTGGATCGATCGAAAGATTGGACTACCGGCGATTCGCTGTGGCGCGATAACGGCGACGGCGTCTATCGCGCGTCGATCGGCGACAGCGTGATCGTCTCGGCCGCCGGGTTCACCTCCGGCACGATCGGAACGGCGCTCAGCCCCGCGGCGCATTGGATCGGCTACGACGACGGCGAGATCAACTTCAACGGCCACTATGACGACGGCGAAGACATCACCGCCGGCAACAGCTTCTTTGCCTACGACGATCTGGAAGTCAATCCGAACTTCAAATACGATCCCGGCGAAGACATCTACGATCGGGACTATCTGGAAATCTGGGTGTATGCCGAAGGCGAGAACACCAGCACGCTGTTCGACAACAACGACTTCGCGCCCGATCGCGAACCGGCCCTGCGCGACATCGGTTTCCGCGTGCACCTCAACGGCAATCGCGTCGACGATGCCTCGCCCATCACCAGCACGCGCACGATCAGCGATTACGACGCGCCGGGTGGTGTGCAGGCCGCGGCGGGCTGGGGACCGTCGCGCGGTTACGTGGGGCCGGCCTTCGCGCCGCCCGATCCGGCCTATGGTGGCTTCAATCGGCACTACGAATATCGCCTGCCGCGCCGCGATGGATTGGCGCTGCAAGCGGCGCTGCGACCTTTCAAAGAATCGGAGCACAGCGAGATCATCGCCATCCTGCCCGATTGCAGCGTGCTGATCGAAATGACGTGGAAAGATGTGCGCCGCAATTCGCAGGGCAAATTCGTGTCGGGCAGCGGCGCCGAATATCCGTCGTCGAGCGGATCGCAACTGGTCTGGGAAACGTGGGACTTCCTGCATCCGCCGCCGCTCCCGCCCATCCCGTGGATTGTTAAGGCCGATCTCAACGATCCGCTGCTGCCCGGTCAACAAGTTGTGCCATCGTTGCCGGGACACGGCAGCCCACCGCCGCTGCCGTTGTCGTTCTTTGACGTGTTTTACTACAACGATCTGAACCAGCCCATCACGCAGCTGACGTTGACGGGCAACTCCAGCACGCCGGGGCAAATGCAATTGCTCAGCGCACAGGCCAGCAGCGCCGAAACGATCATTCAACCCGGCAGCGGCAATACGTTCGCCCAGGTGATGAATCTGGCGCCCGGCGATTGGGTCGGCCTGGTCGTGATGAATGAATTGCTGCCCTCGACGCTGCCGCCGGGCAGCCCCATTACCAACACGGTGGAGGTCACGGGCACGACGCCCGGTGGCCCGCTGCCGCCCGCGCCGCCCGCCGAAGATTCCAGTACGTTCAATCCGCCAATCACGATCGAGTTGGTCAAGACCAGTGTGCCGATCACCACGGTGATGGCCGGTGGGTTGATCACGTACTCGGTGCTGTATGAGAACCTCAGTCAATTCCCGCTATCGAACGTGCGCCTCACCGACACGCTGCCGATCTCGCTGTCGCCGTTGCGCGGCTTCCCGATCGATTCGTTCTTCGACGTGTTCTACACGATCGATCTGCCGCGCCCGCTGATGCGTCAGGAGCGTGGACGCTTCGAGGTGACGGCCAGCGTCTCGCCGTCGCTTCAAGCGGGTGTGCGACTCACTAACACCGTGCGGGCCACCTTCAACGCGCCGCCGATCATGACCGGCACGAAGACCATCACGCAGAGTGTGATCGTCTCGACGACGCCGGGCCTGATCATTCCGCCGAATGTAATCACGGTTACCGGGCCGCTCACGGGCGAGATCAATACGCCCTACTTCTTTACGGCCACGGTCGGCCCGATCGATACCACGACGCCGATCACGTGGGTCACGCGCGCGGGCCTACAACCGCCGATCACGGATACCACCAACATCCCGATCGAACTGGTGGAACTCAGCCTGACGTCATCCGGCCCGATCCCGATCACGGTGACGGCGAGTAATGCGGGCGGCACGGTGACG
>JACRBO010000487.1 GCA_016219235.1 Chloroflexota bacterium | reverse complement strand
TGTGGTTCCCCCCATAGCGCACCGTCGCATAGCGCAAGTATCCTGTGCCGCCATCGAACAGCAAGCCGCCCCACTCAAATGGCCCCGTGTCCGTCGCCGAGGTGAAGGTGATCGGCTGTGACGCCGTGCCCAATGCCTGCAAATGCCCCAACATTTGCAGCGTTGTACCGCTTTGGCCTTTTACAACTACTCCCGGCTCGACTGTTAGGGTGACACCAGTCCCCACAACAAGGTCCCCGGTTAAAGTGTAAGGGCTTCCAGCCAGTGTCCAGGTCGTGGACTGCGTGATCACACCGGCAACATTAATATCCAAGTGAGAGTTCTGTGACCCTCTGGGCGATGAATCGCCCAATATATTGGCAAGCTGTGAGGCAGCTTCTACTGGCTGCGAGGCAGGCACAACGGCTGCATGGGCCAGGCGCGGCGTCGAGAGAATGGTCACACCGAACAAAAGCAGCATGGCCGGCAAAATGGAGATGGCGAGTTTGCGAAACATGATTAACCTCCGCCGATACTCAAGCACCGCTAATTCCGGGGAACAATGCCGATTTCGGAGCGAATGCGAGTGAACGTAAAACAAAATAGCCGGACGTTCTTCGGTTACTTACCGAAGAAGCGTTCCGGCTGAAGGTGGTTTCGTTGCCATGCTCCCTCCACTCAACGAAGGGGAAACCAAACGAGAAACGCGCGCTTAGGTTGTTCGAGCATTCAGTCTGAGTATTCTCAGTATAGCACCAATAGAAAGAAGATCAAGAACCACTTTCGCTACCTTTGAACGAGCACTACGCGTTTTTGCAAGGCAAGAGGAGGCCGATGAATGTCTTTCATCGGCCAGTTCACTGACGCCACTATCACACTATTTACCAGGATCCGCGGCTCACGCACAATACAGCAATATCGACATCAGTGGCCCTACAGCGCGAGAAAGAATACCAATTGCATCAAATCATCAACGCCCCGGATGTCGATAGCTAGGAAAATTCCCATTCCGCAAGCTTAGATTGCGCGTTCCTACAAACCGTATGAACTCGACCAGCACATAGGCCTTGCCATCTGGTGGTGTAAACAGCCGCTCCTCGACCACTACTTCCGGCAGCCCATCAGTAGGCCGTTGACGCATCCACTCCTCCGCAACCGCCGCAGCCGTATTGACGAGTCGTACTCGACGTTGACCACCAAGTGCAGACGCGGCCACATGCACGAAGCCATCGACTTGCCTCACAGTCTCCGAATGTCTTCCGCGTTTCACTTCAACGTCTTGGACATTAGTGATTTCAAAGCGCCCTTGAAGTAACACGAAGTTCGTCGGCATTGAAGTAATCCGATTAGCCCGCAGAATGCCGTGTTTCTCCCGCTGTTCGCGGGACCGTGGGCGCAGCAACACCGGTTTTGTCAGGTGTACCGGCAATCGCTACAACGATCGCGTAACGCCCGTTCCACAACCGCGCAGCGATACGTGGCGACAACATTTTGCGGGTCAAGTTGGTTGTGATGATCGTCGGCAGTTCGTGCAGCACACGCTGATCGATGATCTGATACAGCTTATCCTCAGCCCACGTTACGCCATTCGGATCATCGCTGCGGCCGCCGTATTCGGCCCCAGGTCATCGAGTACCAATACGGGCGCGTGTTTCGCGCGATCGAAGGTGTGCCAAAACTGGCCGTCATCGTAGCCACCGCGCAAGCGATCGAGCAGTGCCGGTATATTTTCGAAATAGGCCGGCTCGCCGCGAGCGAGGAGCGCCTGGAGGATCGCCATCGCCAGATGCGTCTTGCCTTGTTGACGGGAGCACTGCACCGCATGTGTTTGGGCCAACGAGAGTCAGTAAGAATTTGTCAGTCCACGGTTCAGCTGCAAACCGCCGGGCAATCGTTACTGCCTCACGGTTACCGTTGTTCAAAACAAACGTCTCGAATGTCATCATGCGCAGCCGGCTGGGCAACGATCGCCTGAGGGCGTCGGCTTGCTGACGGCGTGTGCAAACGCACGGCAGCACCTGTCCGAATTGCGGATGGTCCGGCGCAAGATTCGTTGCGATGTAGGCGCCAGGGCAATTGTCGGGCTGCGGGCAGACTTTTATGCGTACATGCTTCATGCGTCTCCTATACCCACCTGTTCACTCAAGTAATCGATATTCTCAAAACTGCGCGACGTGCGCGCACCGGTTCCGCGGTCACGCTGCCCATACCCGGCTCTCCCCCGGAGAGCCGGTGGGCCGCTGGGCGTGTTGCGCAGCGCGGCGCGCAGATACTCGATCGGATCGCCTTCGAACGGCTGCCCGGCAATTCCGCAAGCCGTGAGCCACACGACTTCCGCGCCGTAGTGGTCAACCAACCCGCCAACGGCCGTGTAATCGGAGCGATCAGCCAGAGTGCGGATGCTTCCGTCAGCAGCCAGCCCCAAGCCAAGAGTGACGCCAATGTTCTGAGTGAGGATGCCGATGATATTGCGCTTACGGACGCTTGCCTTAAGATCGTCGCGGCCTTGCATGCGACGGAGGTCCTCCAGGACACGCCGTCGCCGATCGGGCATTGGCGCAAATGCGAGCCGGGCCGCTCGCAAGCCAACTTCGGTGAAGCCCAGCTGCGATTCGACGATTTCAAGTGCAGCCTGAAATGCGCCGGCCGTTTTTTCGTCGCCCAATGCGGCATTCAAGCGCTGCCAGATGTCTCCCTGTAAGCGATACGCTCCAGCGGCAGTTTCGGCTGCGGCAGTAGCGCGATGCGCGCCCTTGTCGTTGCCAGAACGATCGAGCGTCAGCTGATCAGCCGCGTTTTCGTCGTCCGGAGCCAAAACTGTTTGATCGGCCTGCTCCAAATCCGCAGGGACGCGCCGCGTCCCACTTTCGTCAGAAAGTGTAGAAACCAAAGGTAGCTTGATCTTTGTGGCGATTGACTCCCCACCGTCCGTGGGGAGTGAGTACCCACGGATAAATCTCTCCGTGGGTAGTGAATGCCCACGGACGGATCCGGCCGAAGAATGCGTCAATATTTCGCCGGGAAGAAGGAACGCGCTGTTGCCGGAAAACAACCCCCGACTGTCTCTATACCCCTTGGGCAGCTTCAGCACCCGTAACAGCCCTTTTTCACCCAGGCGGTCCCCACACCGGCTAACCCACTTGCGATCACAGCCCAGAATGGCAGCGAGACCTTCGTCTGTAATCCGGGCGTAGAGACGGCCCTGATCGCTGGGACTCGCCAGCCCGCGATCGAGCAGTTGCCGGAAATCCTCGCCGATGAGAGGCCGGGCATGTAAGCCGATCGTCTCTAACACCGCCAGATCGAGCCAGTTCGGTTTGAATTGCTTTAGCCAACCGGTCTGAATCGCGGCATAGCCAAGCTCAATACGCGTCCACGGGCGTACTTCCGTAATTTGGTTGTGCTCATCCACGTGCAGGGATTGTTCGTGGACGATCTTGAAAACAGTCATCGGTTATTACCTTATTCAGCCGGCTTGGCCGATAGGCTTACAGTTCGACTTCGCGTCGGACCGCGCTTTGAAATTGCGTGAGACTGCTCTGCCAATACAGATCTACTGTTCCGGTTGGCCCTTTACGATGTTTGGCAATGATCAGTTCGGCTACGTTCAGTGTCTCGCTCACTGGCGAGGATCAAGACCAACCTTTCCAGCACCTTGTCGTTGGATCTATGATCAACGGTCTCGCTAAGTCCAAGTTGGTCAGCGGTATCAGCCTACCAGCTCGCCGCAAGGCATAACGAGAGCGGCTCAAGAGGCATCGTTCAACGTGCTCGACATGAGCGAAACCGGAATGTGGCTCATAGCGCCCCTGAAACATGAGATGAAGAGTTTTAGAGGTACAACGATGGTATCAAGGGGGTCACTACAAAGCGCTAGGCCGAAATACTCCGCGCTTTGCTTGTTTATCTTAACAGCGGCGAACAGCTCGTTTCTTGCGCAAAACCAAGATGTCAAAACCGTACTCGTCAAGTTTGCATCCGTCATGGACTAATTTGTGATTAATGCTGAAGTAGGCCGAGAAATCAAAAGCCCCGCCGCCACTTGTCGTACTGTGCCCCGATCCGCGGCCCTTGCCCACTATGTTGTAGAATCCTTGCCAGGGACAGACTTTATTCCCGGATTTTTTGAGCGCAATCTCCGTCGGCGTTTCTACGGACATACTTTTTCGACCGATCCAAAGATAAAAAAATGCAATTTTCTCGAGGGGGCTACGGACACGCTTTATTCCCGAGCTACAGTAAATTGGTAAGTAGTAGATTAGTGGGTGATTGGTAAAACGAAGACCCTTCAGGCACAGCGCCGAAGGGTCTTTGCATTTGCCCCACTATGAAGACGGCGCGCGACAATCACCCTGTCACGCGCGGAATCTATTTCGGCTGCGATCAAGACGTTACGGGGTTGGCGATCAGACTTTGCCAAAGGCCAGGTCATAGCTGTGGCTGAAACGGTTGTCGGGATCGTACAGCGCCTTGAGCGTTTGCAAGCGGCGATAGGCTTCCGTCGAGAACCCATCACGCGAACGCGCCAACGATTCTTCGCCCGCCAGAAAATTCAGGTAGACCCCGCCGGTCAAATGCGCTCGCAGCGCCTGCTTCAAGCGTGCAGAGTGCTGCCTGAGCGCGGTCTGTGCTTCCGGCGTGGGAGCCATGCCCACCCACTGCAGGCTGTACGGCGCGGTGCGGTGACTGAAGGCGTTGGTGCCCGGATCGATGCACGCGATCGCACCGCCCGCGTGACGCACCTCGAGCGCGGTGAGCGGCGTCAGCCCGTGTGCGGCGGAACCATAGTTGAGCAAGGTCGTCAAGGTTTCGTCGCTGAGATCGTTCAGCCAGGCGCCTGAGCTCAGACCGGTCGAGGGGTTGGGTGGATCATTGCTGACCTTGCCGATGTCTGAAAACGGCCGCGCGGCGAAATCGTCAATGAGGGGCGTCTGCCAGTCCCGCCAAAATTTCAGCAGGGCCTCGCCCAGTTCGATCGGGCCGCAGTACGCCCCGCGAATCTGCGCGATCGATTTGCCGCGCAGCGGCTCCGGGAAAAACGGCAGCGGCGGATAGTTCATGATCACGATCGCAGAGGTTAACTCGTCGGGCGCGTTGGCGATCCATTCACGGTAGCGCGCGAACACGGCGGACGCTTGCTCGATCGGGTAATACAGATTGCCGCCATAAAACTCGGTTACGGGATACAGTCGAATCTCCATGCCCGTGACTACGCCCAGACTGCCGCCGCCGCCGCGCAAGCCCCAGAAAAGATCGGTGCGTTGTTGTGCGCTGGCAGTCACGATCTGCCCATCGGCGGTGACGACTTCGAAGCAGTTGACGCTGTCGATAGACAGGCCATATTTGCGCGCCAGCCAGCCCATGCCGCCGCCCAGCGTGTAACCGATCGCGCCGACCCCGGGCGACGAGCCGAGCAGCGGGGCGAGGCCTACGGCTTGCGTCTGCGCCAGCACTCTGCCCCACTTCGCACCCGCGCTGATCCAGGCCGTGCGCGACTCGGCGTCGATGCGGACTTCGGTCATGTTCGACGTGACGATGAGCAGGCTGTCATTGGCCGGGCGGACGACGCCGTGACCGGTGGCCTGGACGGCTACTTTCAATTCGGCCTCGCGGGCGAAGCGAACGGCTTCGGCGATGTCGGCGACGCTCTCGGCCACGACGATCAGGGCCGGGTGCTGATTGACCGTCAGGTTCCACGCGGCGCGCAGGTCGTCATAGTGTGGGTCGCCCAGACTGATGACCTGTCCGGTGACGCGCGCTTGCAGGTGGGCGACGGTCGCCCCGTTGGCATACGTGAGAGGTGTTTCCAAAACGTTTTTCATGACTCCTCCATGCTGGTGTTTACGAATGTAAGTGCCCGCAGCAATAAACGCCGCCGGTTGTTGAATGGTTCCGGGCCTCACCCCCAACCCCTCTCCTGAAAATGAAAAGAATATTTTCAGGAGAGGGGAGCAGTCACTCCCCCTCTCTCGAAATCACGCTTTTGATTTCGGGAGAGGGGGCCGGGGGGTGTGGCGCGCTATGGTTGCGGGAAGATCACGCCGCGCACCGAGTGCCAGAGTTGATGCCAGACCAGATAGGGCGGCAAGCCGTCGTTGGGATCGTCGTACAAGCACTGCGTGTTGTAGACGGCATCATAAGCCACACGCGGATGTCCACCGGTATCGATCGACAGCACGGGCGTCAGACTGCTCCACAAACCCGCATTGCAGTGCGGCGGGCGCGCCACCGGATATTCTTGATCCAGCGTCGTGGCTGTTTCGACGGTCGTGCTGTGCCAGTTGGCCTGCGCGCCTTCACAGCCGGTGTCGCACGAGATATAGCCCAACCCGTCGCCCAGACTGCGGATGTAGGCGATGCGCGGCTGACCTTGAGGGTTGAACTCCAGATCGGGATGTTTGCCCACGCCGGAATTCAAGCCCAGATTGAGTTTCTGCCACGCCGCGTCGTTGAGGCAATTGCTGTTGCACGAGGCGAAGTACAGCCGCTCGCCGGTGTTATCGAGCGTTGCGCCTTTGTAGAAAGCGATGCGCGGCTGATCGTTCTTGTCCACCTCGATGTCCCACGACACGTACGGGCCGGAATCGCGCTCGAATAGCTTGACGCGCTGCCACTGATCGACGTCATGGCAATTGCTGTCGCAGGCCACGTAGTAGAAAGCCGTGTCACTGCCCAGCGGATCGATCATGGCAGCCACGCGCGGCTGACCGGCGGCCGTGAACGCCAGCGATGGATACTGGACTACCTCGTAATCGAACTCAGTTCGCGGCGTGATGAGCGTTTCAGTCCAGTTTGCCCCCAGAGCGCAGTCGGCCTCGCACGCCATGTAGTACGCGCCGATGTGATCCGGCTCGATCGGATAGTTGCGATCCTGATAGATGAAGCGCGGCCGATCCTGCCGATCCAGCGCGAACGAGCGCTGTGGCGAGGTGTCGTCGTTGATGTCGAAGATCGACGTGCCGTAACTGCCGACGATCCACGCGCCCGTCCATTCAAGGGGATCGGTGCAGGTCTGATTGCACTCGGCGTAGACATAGTCCCAATCTAAACCCGCGGTCTGCGATTTGGCGCGGATTAACAGGCGCGGCTGGCCGCTGCGCGTGAGCGCCAGCTGCACTTCATTCACGTAGTCGGCCAGCGCCACGCCGTTCCAACTGCCGCCGATGGCGCAGTTCGCGCCGGGCGCGCAGTACAGATAGACGGCCGCCGGATGATCGGCAAACGGCAGATAATCGGCATAGGCCAAGTGTAGGCCGCCAAAGGCGTCTACGGCGATGCTGCTGCTGCCGGTCTTGGCCTGGGGCTGCATAAAGAACGCGGCGCGCGTCGGCGGCGGCAGGGGCGGCGCAGGCGGTCGGCTGACCAATGGCAGATAGACAAAGTAATCGGCCGTGGCCCGCTCGATCGAAGTCGCCGCCGAAAACGATCGGATGGTCAACGTCCGCGTGATCGCCGGTTGATGATCCGCCCGCGGTTGAGCGGCCGTATCGATCGGTTGCGCAACGACCGCGGTGGCTTGCATCAACAGCGCCAACAGCCACACGCTCAATGCCAGTCCCCCGCCGATGAAAATCTGATGGCGCACGCGCGTTCGGTTATTCGTCGTCATGTCAGAACCTCCCCTGCCAGCTAAGGGCTTGTTAAGAAACAAGTCCGCATTTTGCGCGCTCCCGCCGGATTGCCAAATCCGGCGATGGGGGCTGGATTTGGCAATCCAGCCGGAGCAGTCTGCGGAGTAATTCTTTGACAAGTCCTAACTATGTGCGATCGTGATCGCCGTGACATCTCGCCCGGCTGTCGAGTTCGATCGCGGCTC
>JACRBO010000486.1 GCA_016219235.1 Chloroflexota bacterium | reverse complement strand
GCCATCTCGGACGCCTCACGCGCCAAGTACCAGCCTGGCAGCACCGTCTGGGTCAAGTTCAATCCCAATGATTTGACGCAGGTCGCGCTCGATCACGCTTAGTCGTTCGCCAGATTCAGTCTTAGAGCAGAGCCGCCTCTGCTTGTAAACTGTGACCTGCTGCGCCCAAAACGAAGAGACATCACAGTCGGCTACTTGCCCTGTGATGTCTCTTTTGTTAGCCGCGGTCCGGTTCTGTTCGGGACACAGTCATTTTCCGGCAAATGCTGCTTCATCCGTCCATTCCGCAATCTGCCTATGGCGGCATTTTTCGAGGCATTCCAATTTCCTGTCTGGCGCGCTTGCTCGCGTTGATCGCCTGCAAAAAATCGTTCAATGTGATCTGGCACGTCGGCCCTTCCCGATCGAGCGCGGTTGACGCCGCCGACACCACGATGTTGAGAATGTCGCCGCCCGCCAGTCCATCGGTCTCTGTAATCAATCGATCCCAATCACCAGTGTGCAACTGCACCGGCAGTCGCCCCGGAATGTGATACCGCCATAGGCGAGCACGAGCCTCGTCATCGGGCAACGGCATCTCGATGTGGCCCAGGATGCGGCGGATAAAAGCCGTATCATAGTTGGACGCCAAATTGGTGGCAAACACCGTTACACCGGAGAAGTGATCCAGTTCCAGCAGCATCACCGATCGGCTGACGTTCACGGCGTGATCGGTGCTTTGCGTGATGTTGGTCAGGCGCCGCCCCAGAATCGAATCGGCTTCGTCGAAGAACAGCAGCGCCTGGGTCTCGCGCGCTTTCTGAAACGCCGCCTTGATATTCTTGGCCGTCTCACCCACATACTTCGATTCGATCTCGGCGTAATTGGCGCGGATGAGGCCCAGACCCAATTCATGCGCGATGGCCTCGGCGGCAAAGCTCTTACCCGCGCCGGGCGGCCCGTACAGATTGATCGCCGTCCGCCCGCCATACGGGTCGATTTCGCCCAGACCGAAGTCTTCATACAGGACATGGTGATATTTGATCTTGGTCAGCAGCGCATTGATCTGCTGGCGAGTGACATCGCCAATCACCAGGTCTTGCAAGCGGCGGCGCGGCGTCTCCACCACAAACATCGCCACGCGCCGACTGATAGTGTCCGCTTCAGTGTCGCGCGCTCGTGTCACGCTGCCCGGCGTCACAACTCGCTCGCCGATGACGGGGACAGTCGGGTTATCATTGGTTCTTACTTCACTGTTGTCCATGATCGATCTTTCGGACTGATTTGCGCTTCAGCCTCGACTCCAACTATGCTCACGCTAAGCCGCTAAGCCGCAAAGTTTGGAGGCTTTTCTTTGCTACTTTGCCTCTTTGCGTGAGACTTTGACCGTCCACTTGTATCAAACGCTATTCCTCTAAAATCGCCAACTCGCGCTCCAGCCACTCCATTTCCAGCGCATCGACGTAGTGGTTGATCGCGGCTTGCAGAAACGGCGGCAGATCGGGATGGATGGCCGTGAAGGTCGCGTTGAAATCGGGATGATCGTTATAGGCGTTGCCCAACCCGCGCAACACCTCCAGCGACGGCTCATAGAAGTAGCGCAAGTGTTGATGCCAGTGCTCAAGCATCGTCTGAATTGCCGGGTCGCTCGGGCCTTTGCTCATGTTAGCGGCCAGATCGATGTAGATCGCCCCACCCTCTTGTTTGATCTGTTCCTGCTTCTCAGGTGAATAGCTATTCCACAGTTGATACGACGCCTTGACGTTATCTACGCCCCATTGTTTAGCGGCTTCATCGGCGTAGCGCTGTTCTTGCTCTTTGTCGAAGCCTTGAAAGATGCGTTTCTTGCTCATGGATACTTCTCCCACTAAATGCAAAATGGTGTTATCGACAGTCTGGATCAGCGTTTGCAACCGATCGATCTTCTCAGCCAGTTGGTGTCGATGTGTTTGCAGCGCCGACACCCGATCGAAATGCTTATCGTCCAGAATGGCCTTGATCTGCATCAAGTCCAGATCGAGTTCGCGGAAGAACAAAATTTGCTGCAAGCGGAACAGCGCGTCGTCGTCGTAATACCGATAGTTGTTGCGTCCGACCGAGGCCGGCTTGAGCAAGCCGATCTCGTCGTAGTAGTGCAGCGTGCGCACGCTGACGCCGGCCAGTTTGGACAGTTGTTTGACGGTGTAAGTCGGTTTGTCCTGCATGTCGGGGATTATAAGCTATGACGTGACGTGAGGGTCAAGGGGGAAATTTAATTGAGACGAACCCGCGACGCGGGTTTCGTAACATTAGCCGTCGGCTTCCAGCCGCTGGCGGGCGCACCGAGCGCCCAACCGTGCTACAATCGCCCCTGAATTCGCGGGGGCTACGCACGCCGCCCGCTCTGCTCTGAACTCTGGAGATCCTATGCCCCGCATGATCACGTTCGACGACAACGGCATCCGCTTCACCAACCGCATCATCGGCATCGCCATCGATCGCGGCCGCGTGCTCTTGCATCGCACCGACGATATGACGTTCTGGGCCATGCCCGGCGGT
>JACRBO010000469.1 GCA_016219235.1 Chloroflexota bacterium | reverse complement strand
GGCCCGGACTTGCAGACGAAGATCGGCCCGACGTATCGCATCAGCGGCGTGCCGGAGACCTACGTGTTGGACAAGCAGGGCAACGTCCGCTTCACCAAGATCAGCCCGGTGTCCACCGCCGAACTTGCCACGTGGTTTGAGCAGCTGTTGAAGGAATAGATAACCGTGCAAATCATCGCAATTCTCATTGGACTGGTGTTGTTGGCGGCCATCGCCTTCTACGTGAGCCGCCCCATCGTGCAGCAGCGGCGTGGCGGAGCAGACGCCACGGTCATGGCGAGCCTGGAAGCGCAGCGGGATGCCGTCTATTCACAAATCCGCGAACTGGATATGGATCACGCCACCGGCAAGATGAACGACGAAGATTATCACCAGGCGCGCGCCGATCTGGTGGCGCAGGCGGCCAACTTGTTGCGACAGATCGACGGCGTGCTGTCCGCCCCGATCGTTCCGGCGTCGACCGCGGCCGCGACACTGCCGGCTGCCACTGCGTCGGCCGGCGACGATGTCGAAGCGCTGATCGCCGCACGCCGCAAGACCACAAAGCCTGCCCCGGTTCAATCGGGCGGGGATGACGTCGAAGCCGCGATCGCTGCGCGGCGCAAGCAGGTCGCTGTCGTCCCGCCGCTCGATGATGTGGAGGCCCTGATCGCCGCTCGACGCAAGTCTGTTTCAAAGCCCGCAGTCGATGACGTTGAGGCCGCCATTGCCGCTCGACGCAAATCGGCTGCGCCCGCGCCGTCGTCAACTGCGCCGCTGCCGACCGCAGCCGCTTGCCCCACCTGTGGCAAGGCCATCACGCCCGACGACGCCTTTTGCTCGAAGTGCGGAACGCCGCTCAAAGCGGCCGCCCACTGAGGCGGGTGTGCGCTGATTGTTGCCACACATCTGGGAGGAGATTATCTTGTCCGTTCAACTGCCTGTTTTAGTGCAATCCCGACGAATGACCCTGCGGCGTTCGTCGTTTGTTTCGATGATCGTGATTAGCCTTCTGGCCGTGGTGTTGTCGGCATGTTCGCTGGCTGCGCCCGCGCCGGTGGGCAATGTCGATTCAACAGGCACCGGTGCGACCGGTCAACAGGCTCCGCTGTCCCAGGCGCAGCCCCTGGAACCCATGCAACTGCCCGCGCGCAAACCGACGGCTGCGAATGGCGCCGACCTGTATCAGGAGAAGTGTGTGCGGTGCCACGGGTCACTGGGGCGCGGCGATGGCGAGATGGCCGCGCAGGTTCAACAGCAATTTGGCAGGCCGGTGGCCGATCTGACCTCGGACGTGGCCGCGCGCGCCAAGACGCCCGAATACTGGTATCAACTGGTCACTGTTGGCAACTTGCAGGCCGGGATGCCCGGTTTTTCAGGGTCGCTGGATGTCAATCAGCGTTGGGATGTAATCGCGTATGTGTGGACCCTGTCCGCGCCGCCGGCGCAAATTGCTAAGGGGCAGGAAGTCTACGTCAAGCAGTGCGTTCAATGTCACGGCGAAACCGGCAAAGGCGACGGGCCGGATGCTAAGGAAAAGCTATCGGACTTTAGCCAGATCGCCACGTTTGCCTCAATCGAAGCGGGGCGGCTCGATCAAGAATTGGCCTCAACGCACATTCCGTCCTTCGCGGGCACGACCAGCGAACTGGAACGGCGCGCGGCGATCGATTACATTCGCACTTTCGCTTACGATGCTGCTCCGGCCAGTGGCTCCACCACGACGGCGGCGTCAACCCCGACCGCTCCGACTGCGCCGGGCACGACCGCGCCTGCGCCCGCTCCGGCCGGTGAGGGCATCACGGTTCAGGGGTATCTGATCAACGGCACCGGTGGTCAGCCCGTGCCCGGCAATTTGTCGATTACGTTTTACATCTTCCCTGGCGGCACCGGACAAACTTCCATAACGCAGACGCTGCACGCCGATGCGCAGGGCCGCTTTGTGGTGACGACCACGCAGGCCGCGCCGGGTGATCTGATCGCGGCGACGACGGAATACAAGCAGCTCAATTTCTTCAGCAGTCTGGAAGATTATGCGCCGCAAGTGACAGTGCCGATCACGATCTACGAAAGCACGCTGGATTCTGCCCAGGTCGCAATCTCGACCCTGCACATTGTGGCTTCGCCCGGCGCGAGCGGCGGGTTGGATGTCAACGAGATTTACGTGTTGTCGAACACGGGCGACAAGATTGTGGCCGGGTTCGGCCAGCCGGTGATGCGACTGGGATTGCCCGCGAGCGCCGTGCAGGTCATACCCGACACCAACATGCCGCCCGATGTGCTGGTGCAGAAGGATGGCGGGCTGGATTACTACGATGCGATTCCGGTAGGCGATAACGGCGGCCAGATCGTTTTTCAATACAACATCCCGAACGGTCCATTCAAACTCGATCGGCCATTGTTCCAAAACGTGGCCTCGGTCAACCTGCTGGTACAGGGCGATCCCGCGCAACTGAGCGTAACGGGCGGACAGCTCACTGCGGCTGGCACGCAGGATATGCAGGGCACGACGTATCAGCAGTTCCGCGCGTCGGGGTTGACCGCGGGTCAAACGCTGGCCTTAACCGTGGCCGGGCCGGGCGGCGCTTTCGACTGGCGCATTCTGGCGGGCATCGGCCTGGTGATCGTCGGTGTAGTGGGGCTGGTCGTGTGGCAGCGCGGGCGCGGCAAGGGCGTCGTGGCCGACAGCAGCGAGGCGCAGCGCGACGCGCTGATCGATCAGATTGCGGCGCTGGACGATGACTTTGCCGCGGGCGGCATCGACGAAGTGAATTACCGGGCCAAACGCGCGAAGTTGAAAGAGCGATTGCTGAAGTTGATGTAATGACGAGTGACGAGTGACGAGTAAAGGATGCTCACCACCGTAAATTGCTGTTGACTATCAATTACTCATTACCCGGTGTGCATTGAGAATTATGAATTATGAACTATGCATTGTGCATTGAGCATTGTGCATTGAGAATTGTGCATTGATCATTGCTACCGCACTCACCAAACAATTTGGCCCGTTCCGCGCGCTGCGCGGCGTCGATCTGGACATCAGGCCCGGCGAGTTTGTGACCATCGTCGGGCCGAATGGCGCCGGCAAGACGACGCTGCTGCGCATCCTGGCGACGCTGAGCCGACCGACCGACGGGCACGTGTCGATTGCGGGCCACGCGCTGCCGAAGGGCGCTGATGAGGCGCGCCGGCAGATCGGCTTGTTGTCACATCAGCCACTACTCTATGGCGATTTGACTGCCGAGGAAAACCTGCGCTTCTTTGGGCGAATGTATGACGTGCCCAACCTCGAAGCGCGGATCGTGGAACAACTCGATCGGGTGGATCTGCTCGATCGGAAGAACGATCGAGCGCGGACGTTTTCGCGCGGCATGCACCAACGGTTAGCCATCGCGCGCGCCTTGTTGCATGATCCATCCGTCGTGCTGCTGGATGAGCCGTTCACGGGCCTCGATCCGCATGCGTCTGATCGGCTGGAAGAACTGCTGCACACGCTGAACAACGGCGAGCGCACCGTGGTGATGACGATCCATGATCTGGAGCGTGGTTGGGCGATGTGTAATCGGGCACTGGTGTTGGCGCGCGGCAAGATCGTGTATGAAGCGCGCACGACCGAGGTTGACGTGGCGACGTTCCGCTCAGAATTCCGGCGAGTGACGAACAGCTGAATCATGGGTTATTTTCGCAAAGTGTGGGCCATCGTCCGCAAGGACCTGCTGGCCGAGATGCGCAGCCGCGAGATGCTCAGCAGCATGGGCGCGTTCTCGGTGCTGGTGATTTTGCTGTTTGCCTTTGCCTTTGATTTGCGCGTGGCGAAAGCGGGCACAGTGGCCCCCGGCGCGCTGTGGTCGGTCATCGCGTTCGCGGGCATTCTGGGGCTGGGGCGCACGTTGAGCGCCGAGATCGATCGGGGTGTGTTTGATGCGTTATTGCTGGCCCCCGTCGATCGCAGCGCGATCTTTTTCGGCAAGGCGCTGGGCATCATCATCTTCATGGTGATCATCGAAGCGGTGATCCTGCCGTTGTTCGTGATTTTTTTCAATCTGCCGTTCTTGCAGCCGACGATCATTTTCATCGTGCTGTTGGGGACGGTGGGTTACGCAGGCGTGGGCACGCTGCTGGCGACGATGGCGGCGAACACCCGCCTGCGCGAAGTGCTGCTGCCGGTGTTGCTGCTGCCCATCGCGATTCCGGCGCTGCTGGCGGCAGTGAAGTGCACAGCCGGGGCGCTGGATGCGCGCCCCTTTGAAGAGTGGAGCAACTGGTTCGGCCTGCTGGTGGCATTCGATCTGGTGATGTTGGGCGCGTCGTTCCTCGTGTACGACTTTATCGTGGAAGAGTGATGAAACGGCGAGTCAGCGAATCAGCGAACACCTGCACTTGCGCCGAAGCGCAGCACAGGTGCAAGTGTCAGCGAATCTTTGATGCGGTCGTAACGCGCCTGGCGCAGCGCGGTTACGGGTATGATGCGCGGCTGTGCAACGACGAGGTGTTGGGCTTCGCTAAAGCGCTGGGCGATGACGTGAATGCGATTGTGCAGTTTCAGCGGCGCGGTGACGAGTGGACGATCAATCTGCTGCGGGTGAAGTCGGCTGAGCCTGGACTACATCTGGACGATGGTTATGCAGGTGCGTTGGGTGCACGATTAGGCCACGTGCTGTGGTTTGTGGCAAACGTGCGCGAAGGCGGCCAACCCGATCGGTGGTGGACGCCCGATGAGATCGACGCAGCGTTGGAGATGTTAATCGAACACGGCCTGCCGTGGCTGGAAGACCCGCGCGCGGCCAAACCGTGGGAGATGCCCGCGCAGCGCTGGGCCGAATTTGCGGCGGCGGTGGTGGACATCGCCGGGCCGGAGTTGCTGGCACAGGGCTATCGGGCGGCCACGCAAACTCTGGCGGGCCGTTTTCCGTATCCGTATTTTGTGAAGCCGCTGGCTGACGGCGAGTATGCGTTGATCGAGTTTCAATCGACGTATAGTCTCGATCCGGCACAATTTGCGTTTGACGTGCGCTTGCAGCGCAAGCAGACGGATAATCCGCTGGATTATGGCGGCGCGTATGGCGAATGGCGCGCAGTCTCGCTGGGGCAGTTGGTGTGGCGCACGCGCTGGTCAGATGAAGAGGCGTGGTCGGTGGACGCGGTGAAGTCGTTGTTGTGGCAGTATGCCGATCGGGCGGAGTTGGCCGATCGGTTGCGTGAGGTGTTGGGCTACGTGCCGCATATCGCGCGGCCATGGCTGGAAGGCGACCTCGCCGTGCGAGGCGACCTCGACGTGCGGGACAATCACGCAGCTGATACAATTTAACAATCAGGGCTGAGGAGACATATGCGATGACACAAGCACGCGATCGATTGACGTTGCCGCTGCTGGCGGTGACGGGGCTGGTGACGGGGGCGGCGATTTATCTGGCGTTTGGCTACGCGCCAACGGCCGATGTATTGTCGGGGGGGGACGTGCAGCGCATTTTCTACTTCCACGTGGGCATCGCGTGGATTGCGGGGCTGGCGCTGTTTGTGACGTTCGTGTGCAGCATTCTGTACCTGGCGCGCGGCGAACAACGCAAGTACGACATTCTCGCGGCCGGCTCGGCGGAAATTGGCGTGCTCTTCGGCGTGATGGTGCTGTTGTCCGGCATGCTGTGGGCGCGGCCGGTGTGGAATACGTGGTGGACGTGGGACCCGCGCCTGACGACGACGGCCATCACCGAGTTTCTGTACGTGGCCTATTTGATGCTGCGCGGCGCGCTGGATGATCCGCAGCGGCGGGCGCGCTTCAGCGCAGTGTACGGCATCATCGGCTTTGCCAGCGTGCCGATTACGTTCTTCTCGACGAAGTGGTTCAACACCATCCATCCCGATCTATTCGATGGCAAGAGCCTGTCCCCGCTGACGGCCAACATGCGCCCGGCGATGTTCGTGTCGCTGGCCGCCTTCACGCTGATCTATGTGCTGATGTTGCGGGCGCGCGCCAAAGTGGAAACCAGCGCCGACGAAGTGGCGAAGTTGAAGCAGGAAATTATTAATGCATAATTCACAATTCATAATGCGTAGTTCATAATGCTTAATGAGTGCGGGGATAGCTGTGCTCTGCAATTATGAATTACGCACTATGAATTAAGAATTTGGAGATTACTATGAGCCCTGAAATGAGCAACATCGTGTCGTTTTTGATTCCGGCCTATGTGGTGTTCTGGCTGGTGACGTTTGGGTATGTGTTTAGCATCCGCTCACGGCAGAAGAATCTGGAGAAGGACATCGAGACGCTGCGGATGCTGGTGGAGAAGAAGAAGAGCGGCCAGTAATGTAACGTTTGACGACACCCGGCGTCTAATCTGTATCACTTAGTGAAGCATCCTGAGCGGAAGTCTGCAGGCTCTTCGCAGACCGCAGTTGAAGGATGCGGGTAACGCAACAAATCTGGATGTCTCGCACGAGCCGCGTCCTCACCTGCACTTCCGCTGCGCGCAAGCGCGGTGCAAGTGTCGACTGCGCAGCGTAGAAGGACGCGGCTCCGCTCACGCCCTGTCCGCGAAGCGGGGGCGCGCCAGGCGGGATGCTTGATTCACTTGTGTGATGTGCTGAGTATCTTAACGGCGGAGAATTGACCATGACAACAGCAGCAACGACCCAACGACCGATCACCCTGACTGCGCGCTTTCAGACCTTTGCGCACGCCCTGATGTTCTGGCTGGGCATGTCGTTTGTGATCGTGGTGGGCTTTGGCGGCACGGCGACGCTGCTGGGCGGCGCGCTGCGCGACTTCAGCCAGCTCATCTCGCAGATTGGCGGCGTGGTCGTGATCATCTTCGGGCTGCACACGCTGGGCGTGTTCAAGATTCCATTCCTTAATTACGACACGCGCAAGCAATACAGCGGCGGCATGAACTACGGCTCGTCGATTTTGATGGGCGTGTTCTTTGCGGCCGGCTGGTCGCCGTGCATCGGCCCGACCTTTGGCGCAATCATCACGCTGGGCTTGAGTCAGAATCAAGTTGGGACGGCGATGATCCTGGCGGCGGCATATGCGGTGGGCTTAGGATTGCCGTTTGTCGTGCTGGGCCTGATCGTCGATCGGGCCACCGGCGTGCTGCGCCGTCTGAAGAAGTACATTCGCGTGTTTGAAATTGTCACGGGCATTTTCCTGGTGGTGTTGGGTGTGCTATTGCTGACGGGCCAGATGACGCGCTTCGCGCAGCTGGCCTCCGGTTCCACCGGCCCGATCGACACGATCGCGGCGGAAGAGAATTTAATCGCCGGTCAGGCCGGCAATCCGACGTTGCCCATCGCGCTGGTGGCGGGTCTGTTGTCGTTCCTCTCGCCGTGCGTGCTGCCGCTAGTCCCCGCGTATCTGGGCTATCTGGGCGGGCGCGCAGTGACGCAAGTCGCGGTCGAAAAGCCGGCATGATGGATGAAACACCGCAACGCTCGGGTGTAAGACAGGCGCTGCCGTTGATCCTGTCGGCGCTGGCGATTTTGGTCGGCGTGGCGTTGATCGTGTTGCCGACTGCAGCGCCGCCAACAGCGATCAAGACTGCCAAGTCCGGGCAGCTGCCCAAAGACGGCGAGACCCCGCTCGATTTTGAATTGAAGACGCTGACCGGTGAGATGATCAAATTGTCGGCGCTCCGCGGTTCGCCGGTGCTGATCAATTTTTGGGCGACGTGGTGCGGGCCGTGCAAAGAAGAGATGCCGCTGCTGGTGGAGCAGTACAACTGGAACAAGGGGCGCGGCCTGCGCGTGCTGGCGATCGATTCGGTGGCGTTTGACAACCTCGATGATATTCACAAATATGTCGATCAATACAAGATGACGTTCGATGTGCTGCTGGATGAAGATGATCAAGTCAGCCTCGATTGGGCCATCATGGGGCTACCCAGTTCGATCTTCATCAAACCCGATGGGACCGTGGCGGCCGTCAAGGTCGGGCAGATGTCCAGCGCACAGTTAAATGAATACTTGAAACTGATTTTGCCGACGGGGTGAGGCTGGAGAATAGAGGTTAGAAGTTGGAGGTTAGAAGTTGGAGGTTAGAAGTTGGAGGTTGGATGAGCGATCCAGCCTCTTTGATTTAGGTCAAGGGAAAGGAGACAGATGAAACGAGTTGGATTGGTGATGATTATCGGTCTGATGCTGGCTGCGTGTGCGCCTGCGGCAACTGTGCCAACTGCCAGTGCGCCGACCAATGCGCCTGCCGTTGTCCCACCGACGACTGCGGTGAAGCCGACGACAGCTGTGGCATCGCCGACTGCGGTCAGCGCCGCGCCAACGGACGCGCCGACCAGGAAGGCCGTCAAGGCCGAACTGGAGGCGACTGATCCCGGAACCGTGCAGCTGGCGGCGGGCAAGCCTCAGTTCGTGGAGTTCTTCGCCTTCTGGTGAGGGACCTGCCGCGCCATGGCGCCCATCGTGCATGGGCTTGAGGCGGACTGGAGCGATCGCATCGCATTTTCGTACCTGGACATTGACGACCCAAACACGCAGCCGTTTAAGACGGCCTTGAAATATCGTGTGCAGCCGCATATGTTTTTGTTGGATGCGCAGGGCAACATCGTGCAGCAGTGGCTGGGGCGGGTCAGCGCCGCTGAACTGACGGCGGCGTTCAACAGCGTGACGCAGTAATTGAAGAGGGAAAGCATTCTGAGCGAAAGCCCGTGCTTTTCGGGCTGTAGTCGAAGAAGGCGGATTGCGCGATAAATCAAGGCGTTTTCACTGTATCGCGTCCTTCGACTCCGTTCCGCAAAAGCGGCGTGACTCCGCTCAGGATGCTTCAACTCGATCAAATGGAAAAGTAAGTTCTGGACGAACCCTTCGTGGTTCATCTTTTCTGTGAGTGACTATGAAAACCATCGGCCTGATCGGCGGCATGAGTTGGGAATCGTCGCTGGAATACTATCGGTTGATCAACGAAGGCGTGAAGGCGCGGCTCGGCGGATTGCATTCGGCGAAGAGCGTTCTGGTGTCGGTGGATTTTGCGGAGATCGAAGCATTGCAGCACACCGGCCGCTGGGCCGAGGCTGCGCAGATTTTGATCGATGCCGCGCGCGGGCTGGAACGCGCCGGGGCGGACTGCGTGCTGATCTGCACCAACACGATGCACAAAGTAGCCGATGACGTTCAGGCCAGTGTGCGGGTGCCGCTGATTCACATTGCCGACGCGACCGCCGGGCAGGTGAAGGCGGCAGGCCTGACGTGCATCGGCCTGTTGGGCACGCGCTTCACGATGGAAGAAGAGTTCTATGTGGGGCGACTCGTTCACCAATACGGCCTCGACGTGATCGTGCCGGAACCGATCGAGCGTGACGAGGTCCATCGTGTGATCTACGACGAGTTGTGTCTGGGCATCACGCGGGCCGAATCCAAAGCTCGCTATGTAGAAATTATCGCGCAGTTGATTGCGCGCGGTGCGCAAGGCATCATCCTGGGCTGCACAGAG
>JACRBO010000500.1 GCA_016219235.1 Chloroflexota bacterium | reverse complement strand
TCAGACGGCGAGACGTATCCCAGTGCAGTGATTGTGTCAGGCATATCGGCTCCTCAGGCGCGACGCGGAATCTGGTGACAGTGCCGACAGCGCGCTTCATACGATTCGCTGCCGCCGACCAGAATAATCGGATCATCGTAGTTGGCGGGACGCCCATCGATCAGGCGCTGTGTGCGGCTGGCCTCGGCCCCGCACACGACGCAAATCGCGTGCAGCTTATCCACTCGCTCGGCTTCCGACATCAATTGCGGCATCGGGCCAAACGGCTCGCCGCGGAAATCCATATCCAGCCCTGCCGCGATGACGCGCACGCCCCGATCGGCTAACTGCTGCACCACGCGCGTAATGTCACCTGTGAAGAACTGGACCTCGTCGATCCCGACGACGTTGGTGTCCGCCGCCACGCCATCAAAAATCTCCGCCGCGCTGGAGGCTGGAATCGCATCGTGGCCCAGGCCGTCGTGCGATTTCACCTGCTCCACCGCGTCGTAGCGCGTATCGATCGCGGGCTTGAACACTTGCACGTGCTGCTTCGCGATCCGCGCTCGGCGCACACGCCGGATCATCTCTTCGGTCTTGCCGCTGAACATGCTGCCGCAGATCACTTCCACCGATCCGCTGCGTGACTGCCCGTCCATGCTGCCTCCGGTCTGGGAAAAGTATAAAACAAAAGGGCAGAAGTCATGACAACTCTGCCCTTCGTATTCGACTTGCGTTGATGCGCTGCCTGCTAAGCCTTGGCAGCGTCTTCGTCAACCAGCTCGACAATCGCCTGCTTTTCCTTGCGGGTCTTCTTCTTCTTGGTGGTGTCGACCACCGTTTCCTGCCGCTTTTCCAGGCGCTTGATGAAGCGATCGACCTGGCCCTCCGTGTCCACGATGCGCTGCTCGCCCGTGAAGAACGGATGGCAGTTCGAGCACACGTCGGTGCGCAGTTCGGCCAGCGCCGCGCCGACTGTCCAGGTGTTGCCACACGCGCAAATCACGCGCGCTTCAGGATACCACTTGGGGTGAATGCCTTCACGCATGATTACGCCTGCCCTTCCACCGCGATCGGCTGCACGCTGATGCGCTTGCGATCACCCGGCAGCGGTTCAAAGACCACCACACCGTCGGTCACGGCGAAGATTGTGTAGTCCTTCGCCAGCATCACATTCGCGCCCGGCTTGAAGTGCATGCCGCGCTGCCGCACGATGATGTTGCCCGAACGCACCCGTTCGCCACCAAAGCGCTTAACGCCCAACCGTTGCGAGGTTGAGTCCTTACCATTGCGGGCTGACCCGCCGCCCTTCTTATGAGCCATGATCTCTCCTTACTATTCTGACGGAAGTCCGGTCCAGTGTCTCACCGGAGACGCCGGGTTTCCCGTCTTACTCGGTTACGATCTGCTGAACCTGCAGCCAGGTGTAATTCTGGCGATGCGTGGCCTGCGTGCGATGCCGCTTGCCGCCGATGCGATACTGGAAAATCAGCGTGCGCGGGCCTTTGCTCTGCTCGGTCACGTTAGCCACGACCTTCGCCCCGGCCAGCGTGGGCTGACCGACCTTGACGCCACTGTCGTCAGACACCATCAACACTTTGTCAAACTCGACCTGATCGCCGACTTGCTTATCAAGCCGCTCGACCTGGACTTTTTCGCCGACTTCGGCGCGATACTGATTGCCTGCTACTTCAAAGACTGCGTACACGGAAGCCTCCACAAGATGACAACAATTCGCGGCCCGTCATTTCTGGCCGCGCAAGCCTGCAAATTATACCGTCTTAAGTTGTTTTGTCAAGAAAGATCAGATTGATTCGCTTGATTTGCGTTGTGGCCGGATCGACGCCCAGCGCTGAAATCAACTCATCGGGGCGGCCCGTGCCGCTCTCCGTGCCCTGCAAACTCGATCGGATCACGGCGCGATCAGATTCCATCTCGATCGAGAGCGATTGCACCAGCGGCCGCAAATTGTAGGTCTTGCCGCGCCGTTCGCGCATCACCTCAGTCGCCGATTGGAACTCCCGCACCCGATCGGGCAGCGCGGCAATTTCAGCCGCATTCTCCACGATGATCTCAAACTCGGTCGAAAGCAGCTGCGTTTGCAGCGCCGGGGCGTTCAGCGCCACCGGTTCGATCGAACGCAATTTGATCCCCGGCGGCAGCGCCCGTTCTAGTCGTGCGCGTGCTTCATCGATCTCCAACGCAGGCGATAGGACGGCATCCATCACTTCGTGATCGCTGGTGCAGCCCACCGGCAGTGCCGCCGCAAACGTGATCTTGGGCTGCGGGTTGAAGCCTTCGGAATAGGCCAGCGGCCAATCGGCGCGGCGCAG
>JACRBO010000492.1 GCA_016219235.1 Chloroflexota bacterium | reverse complement strand
GCCGGGCGTCGCCGATCCCTTGTTGCTCAACCCGCCGCTGCGCATCAGCCTGGGCTGGCCGCAGATCGCGCTGGCAGTGCTGGGCGTGATCGCCATTCGCAAAACGAATTCACGCGAGCAACGCGCGCACATCATCGCCGCCGCAGTGTTGTTGATTGGGCTAGTGTTCATGGCGCTGCCTGCGTCCGTCGGGCTGTGGGACAACCTGCCGCTGATTCGCTTTGTGCAATTTCCGTGGCGTTTTGTGGGACGGGCGTTGCTGCCGGCCGCGCTGTTGGCCGGAGCGTTTACCTACAATGCCCAATTCATAATTCATAATGCACAATTAGCTCAGCGCGCACGCGCGCTTCTCTCAATCACGCTGTCCCTCTTTCTCTCAATCACAATTCTGGTTTCTGTTACACCGCAGCTCTATCCGCGTGTCTGCTCCCCGCAGCCCAATTTATCGATTAACAACGTCTTCGCCTACGAGCGTGCCACCGGCCATACCGGCGTCGATCCGCTGGGCGCGTATCTGCCGGTTACGGTGAAAGAGCGACCGACTTCTTCCCCACTGGAAACGCAATACGCTCAAAACGAAGTAATCCGGCGGCTCGATCGATCATCACTGCCCAACGGGGCGCAGGTAACGAGCGAAGCATATCAACCCAATCACGCCACGCTCGAACTCGAGACGCCGATCGGCTTTCGCGCGACCTACCTCACATTTGATTTTCCCGGCTGGCAAGTGATTGTTGATGATCAACTCGCGCCGATCACGCCGTCCGACCCGATCGGTCTGATCACGTTCGAGGTTCCGGCGGGGCGGCATCGCATCGAAGTAGCCTTCACTGATACGCCGCTGCGCACTGTCGCTAACGCGATCAGCGTGGTGGCGGTGCTGGGCATGGCGCTCGTGTTGACACGTGCCCGCCGGGGGATAAATCCCCCGGCTAATGCTGAAAAGTCGGCTAAAGCCGACTGGTTGTGGCTGGCCGTGCCTGTGATCTTTGGCCTGGTCAAACTCACCTCGATCGATCCGCAACTCACACCGTTACGCCAAACGTTGTTGCAGAATGATCAGCTGGCCGGAGTGATGTCAACGCGCACCGTCGATTTTGGCGATCGACTACGCTTGCTGGGTTATACGTTCACCCCACGCAGCACGCCCGCTGGCGAGACAGTCCGCGTCGATCTGTACTGGCGCGCCTTGCAACCGCTGGACACCAATTATCAAACCACGCTTGGCGTTGTGGATGCGGCCGGTGAAATCTGGAGTCCCAAGACGTTGAATCGGCCGCGTGATTATCAGGATTATCCCGCGACCACTGCCTGGCCGACGGATGCCTATGCGATGGATAGTTTTGAGTTGCCCGTCATTCCGGGCACGCCGCCCGGTCAATACTTGATCTACGTGGAAGTCTTTGCCCGCGACACCCTGCGCCCGCTGCCCGCGCAAGCACTGGCCGACCAGCCAACGTCACGGCCCTTCGCGGCCATCATCGCGCCGCTTGAAGTGACGCGCGCCGGGCGTATCTTTACCGCTGATGAGCTGGGCATCTACAATTTCCGGCTCGATCAACCCGCCACCGCCGATCTCACCTTGTTGGGCTTGAACGTCGATCGCTCGGACGCGCTGCCCGGCGATTCTGTGCTGCTCACGTTTTTCTGGCAGGCCACGCAGCCAGTGACCCCCGGTCTCACCCTTCAATTGATCGGCGATCAAGGACAGGTCATTGCCGAAGACAAATCGACGAGCGATTCAACGGCGCAGTCCGCTGGGCAATTCATTCAACTCCGGCGCGTGCGCGTTCCAACTGATGCTGAGACAAGCCAATATCATTGGCGCGGATCGATCGGGGATAAAGTGATCTTTGAAGTGGGCGAATTGCGAGTGACCGCACCCGATCGGGCGTTTGTCGAACCCGCGATCGAACATCGGATCGATCAAACTTTCGCGGGACAAATCACGTTACTGGGTTACAACGGCGCGACTTGCACTGCTCGCAATACACCGTGTCCGCTCACCTTGATCTGGCGTGCCGAGCGAGAACAGGCCGAGTCGTACAAGGTCTTTGTGCAACTGCTGGATGCGACGGGCGTGCCGCGCGCGCAGGTGGATGCGCTGCCCGTCAATGGCGCGCGTCCCACGACGAGTTGGCGGCCGCGCGAGATCATCGCGGATGCTTACTCGTTGCACTTGCCGGCAGATTTACCGGCGGGGCGTTATCGATTGGTCGCGGGCTTATATCAGGAACTCAACAACACCCGCTTGAAGTTGCCTGACGGCAGTGACTTCGTGGAACTGACTACGCTTGAGATTGGACCATGATGCCTCACCCCCAACCCTCCCCCGAGAATGAAAACCGATTCTCTGGAGAGGGGAGTCAGCGCACTTCGATCACTTCCTCCAACACCACTCGCCGATTGACTACTTCCGGACCTGAACCGCTGATCGGCAGGCGGCCCGTTTCGTCAAACAGACCAAGCGCGATGCGGTAGTCGCCCGGCGGCGCATCAGCTAATGACAAGGCAATCGAGTCGGTGATCACCTCGCCGCTGATCCAGCGCGACGTGGGATAAGCATTGTGGCGCGGCATCACGTCGGACTGCGTCACGATTGTCTCTGTCGCCGGATCAAACACGTGCACGAAGACTGTGTAATTCTGATCGATGTCGCGCAGCGCCTGCCACGCAACGGTCAACGTCGCGGCGCGATCAGCGCGCACCAGTTCATACCCTGTTAATCTGATCTGATCATCGTAATCCACCGCCAACGAATGGGTCAGCGCTGGCAACGTGAAGCTGCGAGCGAGCGGCTCAACGTTGCGCCACGCAGTTGATTGATCCCACCGCACCCCGTCGATCGTCGTGCGGCCCACCTCGGCTTGCGAAGCTGTGTGATAGACGATCACATCCACCGCATACACTTGATCACGCGGCAAATCAGCTGGCAGGTTCAGGGTGTAGACATCGTCAAGCGTGCCCGGTCGCCACGCGCTCGTCGGCTGAAAGCCATAACCCGGCTGCGTATCGAGCGAGGTCCAGACCTTGCCGGCAGCGTCGTGTAAGCGCAGTGCAAGACTGTAGTTGGCATCGATCACGCCGCTGACGGTCCACGTTAAGCGCACATCCAATCGATCTGAACTCAACAGCCGCGTATGCGCTGCGGCCAGGCCAATCGCCGGAGTAAGTTTGCCGAAAGCGGCAGACGCGGTCTCAGATTCAGACTTAATCCACAGCGGCGACAGATACTCTTCACGTGTCGCCGACTTCACCCGCAGGTAATACATGCCCGTAGGCAAAGCATACGGCAATGCCAAATCATACGTCATCACACCCGCCCCGATCGATTGCGTCTGTTCGACGATGGGACCTGGCCCGCCCAGAAAATGCGTCGATGGCGCAAGCAGTGAAACGGTTGCGGTGGGCGAGGGAGTTGTCGCTACTTGCCAGTCAGTCCGCACTTTCACCCGATCCGTAACGGCCACGTCGTAATCCAACAGCAACGCCCCGCCAAAATCTACGCCGCCGGGATTGTGATGCAGCCACGGCTTGTCGGCAAAATCCAGCGTCGAGGCATTCGGCCAATCCGCTACCGTGTAAACCGTCTGATACACGCTGGCAGCCAGACCCAGCGCCAACGTCAACTCGACAGCCATAATCGATCGATCAGACAATCGCCAGCGTCGTCCTTGCCGCCGGCT
The DNA here is from genome assembly GCA_016219235.1 of Chloroflexota bacterium. The sequence goes on along the minus strand of JACRBO010000492.1, from coordinate 8,238 downwards.
GTTCATTACACCCGTGACCAACAGCCCGCCGCCTGTCACCAGCGACACGAATTCAGCGATCAAGCGCAGCGGGGTGCGCCCCAATTCAAACGCCAGTTGATGCGCGCCCTGTGGCACGTTGATCTGAATGTAACCTAGATCGGGTACGGCGCTGATCGGGGCCGCCTGTCCATCGATCGTCGCCGTCCAACCCGGCCAGTACAACAGCGGCACCGCCAGCGTCGCGCGTTCCGATTCGACTTGTGCATTCCACAACTGCCGCGTGGTCGATCGCGCTTGCTGAGTGGCCGTGGCTTTGCCGCTCGACACAATCGCGCGCAGCGGCGCCGCCGACGGCTCGACCAGCATCGACCCGGTGTATGGTCGCGGGATCGTCGTGCGCGGCAAATATTCCGCGCGAATGGTCGTGCCGATGTTGCCCGTAAACGCCTCGTACAACTGCAAACGCGCGGGCGTAATCTCATCGGCGCGAATGGGCAAGTAGTCGGGGCGCAGCGGCAGCAGGACGGAAGCAGCCAATGCACAACCGGCCAGCGTGATCGACAACGTGTTACGTGGTGCGTGGTGCGTGACGAAACTCGCCAGATAACCGATGGTGAGTGAAGCAAACAACGCTTGAATCGACAGAAAACGCCACGGGAACTGCGTCAGCGGCAGCAGCGGCAGCGTATCCCACAGCACTTTCGATAGCGGTGTGATCATCAACGTTGAGACGCTAAGCCCCAGGCTGACGAATATGCGAAAAGACCGATCGCGCGCGCGACGCCACGTGACGATCAACGCGATCAGGCCCGCACCTGCCCCGATAGCCTGTGCCAGGCCCATCGCAAACGGCGTGCTCGATCGACCATCGGCCGCGATCGAGTAGTCAAAGCCGATCGAGGTCTGGATCAAATTCGCCGATCGAAAATGCCCGGCGTAATTGAAGTAGCCGGTCGTTTGATTATCGAGCTGCACCAGATGGGCTTCGCCCAGCGCGGGCAGCCAGAACCACGCCGAAAGCGCAAACGCCAAGCACAGACCGCCGATCAGCGCAGCAATTTCTGATTTCTGATTTCTGATTTCTGATTTGGGCAACGTGATCGCTGCATACAGCAAAACAAAGGGCGAAAAGATCAGTGCGGATACGTTGTGCGTCACGATCAAGCCGCCGTAGCTCAGCGCCAGCCAGCCGAACGAACGCGGCGACTCAATCGCGCGATCGATCGACAGCAAAATCAGCGGATAGAACACGAAGGCATAAAACTCGCTGAGTGAATCGCCGCGCACGTAGACGTTGATCAAATGAAACGGCGCGAAGGTATAAGCCACCGCCATCAGCCAGGCAGCCGATCGGGTGGGCGTGTGCCGCTCGGCCCAGCGGTACATCCCCCAGGCGGCGAACCCAAAGCCCAATGTCTGCACTAATTTGATCGAGACGAGGAGATCAAAACCGATCAGATTAAAGAGCGCGCCCAGATAATAGGGCAGTGCAGCATAGTAACTGAAGAACGGATAGCCCAGGCCGTAAGCGGCATCCGGCATCCAACGCGCGGGAAAAACACCATCGTGCAGATTAGCAACCAGTTGATGCAGTCGAAAAAAGAGAAAGGGGCTATCACCGCCGCCGCGCGTATTGACCAGACCGGGGCCGGTCCACACGGGCAGCGCAGCCAGCACAGCCAATAGTGCCAACGTCACGCTTAGCCAGGAGATCGATCGAGGCAAACGGGCAATCATGAGGAGATGGGCGTAAAACAAACTGATCCACGAACTGACCGGAATCTTCACGAACAACGTCACGTCGTGTCGATTCGCGTCAATTCGTGGATCAGGTCATTGAGCGCGAAGCTGCGCCTAACGGTTATTGCGGGCGCGCTGCAAAGTCGTGAGCGCCAATAGCCCGGCGAAGCCCAGCACCACCAGGCCCAGTAAGCCCAGCACGATGCGGCCCAGCGTGCTCATGCCGCCGGCGCTCGACGGCGCAGCTGCGCTATCGCCGTCGGTGGCGGGCCTGGCCGCTTCGCTTCCGCTTTTGCGCGCGCCGTACAATACATCGAACTGTGCGGCGTTTGCCAGGCTGATAGCCCACTGACCGGGCGTCGTTACCTCCAGACCGCTCACCCCGCGCGCCTGCACCGTATAGGCGCCCGCAGCCAGGCTGCCAAAGCAATACGGCTCGCTGTTGCCGTCCGACTTGTATGAGCCTTTGACGCCGTTGGCATCGGCCAGCGTAAAGCCCACTCCGGCCAGCAACGGCTCATCGGCTTCGCGCACGCCGTTGCCGTTTTGATCGTCAAAAGCCAGCACACAGATCTGGCCCGTGCCCTGTTGAGCAGCCGGCGCGGCCTGCACGACCGTCACGCCGACAAAGAGCATCGCCACCATCGCCACCAGACTGATCCAGCGTAATCCACGCATCCTCATTGCTCCTTGTCTCAACTAGGCGCGGCGGCGCGCGATGACAAACGCGCCCAAGACACCGGCGACCAACAGCACGATCAAGCCAACCGCGCCGGTCAACAATCCGCCTAAACCCGATCCACTGCCATTGGCTGCGGGGGTCGCCTCAGCCTGTCCCGGCTGCGGATTCGTTGGCGCGGTGCCATCGCTGCGGCTGCCAAAATTGATGTTGACCACCGAACCGCCCGTCAACGCCACGCCCCAGCGCTTGTCCGAAGTCGCCACGGTGCCCGGCGCAGGCTGCACGGCTACGGTGTAGCTGCCCGGCGGCAGATCAGTAAAACAGTGCTCTTCGCCGGCAGCATCCGTGGTGTACGCGGCCGCCTGCACGCCCTGAGAATTCGCGACGGCAAACTGCACCCCGGCCACCGGCTCTTCGCCGGCCGTCAACAGGCCGTCGCTATTGGCATCACTATACGCCCGCACACACAGCTTGGCCGCAGAAGATGGCTGCGCCGGTGTCGGTTGCGCGGGGACAGCCGGAGTCGCCTCGGCTGGTTGAGCCGGCGTGGCTTGCGCGGGATCAACGGGCTGACCAGGCGCCGCCGTTGGAGCAGCGGTCGGCTGCGCGGACGAGGCGCCTGTTCCGCCCTTGATGGTAATCTTCTGCCCGATCGACAAGATCGAGTCCTTCGTCAGACCGTTCAGCGTCAGGATCTCATCTAACGTTACGTTGTATTGAATTGACAGGCCAAACAGCGTATCGCCGGACACGATCGTGTGAACGACTGAGCCGTCGGCATTGGTGACAGGCGGCGCCGCGGTCGGCAATGGTTGAGCGGGAGTCGTGGGCTGCGGCTGAGTGCTGCCTGCCGTTGGTTGAGGCGTGGGTGCCTCACCCACCACTACTAACTCGGCATCGTCCCACCACGCATCAAGGTGGGTAGCGGCGTAACCACGATAGTCATTGGAGGTAAGGACCGTCACTTTACCCTGCGGTCCGGCCGTAACTGTGACGCAAACTTGCTGCCAATCATTATGGGGGTTAATTGCGCCCGACCAGGCAATCCCGGGCGTATTCCCATTGGCCTCACCGTTAGGGAAGATGCCCACTCGTGAGCGTCCTTCATAAAACGACACCGAGGGCTCTTTGCCATAGGGCGTGTTGTTCGCAAACAGCTGGGACCACGCGCAAAAACGCAGTTGGGCATTCGCTGGCACGGTTACGGTCTGTTTCAAGCCGCCAATCCACGGATCAATCTGATAGCCCATATGCTGAGACACGCTGCCACTACGAACTAGCTTTGCGTTTGTCTCAGATATAAAGTATGCCTTGGCCGAGTATTGCAAGCCCGAAGCATCGTCTGGCTTAGCAATTTCGGTGTACCAGCAACCCCAGCCGCTCGCTGTGTTGCCCGATCCGCAGCCCTGGTACGGCTGTTCCATCCCCGGATTCTGCAACAAATTACTCTGCCTCAGCGGGGCCGCGACCGTCGCCAGCGGCGCCAGGCCAATCGTTGCCGCGATGACGGCCACCAGACCCACACACGCGATTAATTTCTTAAACGTCATTGCTACTTCTCCTTCTGAGCATACTCAGGATCATTTGTTGGTTGTGACGTGCGCCATTAAGTGCGCCGCGCCCGGCGAACTACGCCCAGACCAAGTCCACCAACCGCCAGCCCGACCACGGCGATCGTTATCACCGCCGGCCAGGGGAAAGCCGCTGGCTCGATCGGCGCGGCGCGCACGCCCAGGTGCAGATCGATCCGCGTGTCGCCGGGCAAGGCGATTGCCCAGCGGGTGGGCATCGTGGCGGCGTACTCGCTGGGCGGCTGGGCGTCCACCCGATAGGTCGTCGCGGGCAAATCGACCACGCAGTTATCGGGCGCGTCTTCGCCAAGCACACGATCGGCCAGCGTGCCGCCCTGTGCATCGGTCACGATCAGGTGCACACCGCTCAACGCCACCGGCGCTTCAGCCATCAGCCAGCGACCGTCGGCATCGGCATCCTCGAAGGCTTGCACACACACGCTGCCGCGCCCGGAGCCTGACGGGCCGCCCACCGATACGATCGGGGTGGGAGCCACCACCGGCTGCGGTTTGGCGCGCGGTGCAGCCAGCGCAATAATCAACTCCCGCCCGATCTGCACTTGCGACTCAGCGGTCAGGCCGTTCAGCGCCATAATCTGATCGACCGGCACGCCATATTGCAGAGCCAGTGCGAACAGCGTGTCGCCCGGCCTGATCACATGCGTTACCTGGCGGCCATCGGCAGCGGTCGTGGTCACCGCGCCCACCGCTTGCAAGGCCGGCGGCGGGTTGACTGTCAGCGGATCACCTGGCCCGATGCCGCCTACCAGCGTGAGTTCGGCATCGTCAAGGTATACGTCGTTGTGCTGCATTGGATTGTCCGGCCGGGTGTGTGTAAAGACCGTGACTTTGTTCGAGCGTGCCACGGCCTGCACTTCATATCGCCCGAACACGTCATACGACTCTTTTTCAGACGACCAGACAATGTCGGGACTCCACGGATCGGTACCGCCCAGCGGGTCGATACCAATCTTCATATGCATGCTGGTCTGCCCAAACGACTGATGCGGATTCGGCTCAACGCCACTCTGTTTGGCCGCCGACCAGGCCATCATATAGATGCTGAAGCGCAGCGGCGTGCCGGGCCGAACGCCTTCGACCACCTGGGATATGCCTCCCTGGTGCACGCTCCAGAAGGTGAAATACTTCTGCGAGTTCTCGCCCGATCGAATACGCGGGGGGGACTGGGGCGTGCCGGCAGTAGGCTGCCATTCCGGTTGATGCCACGCCACACAGTCATCGGGCGCGTCACGCCCGCAATAATTGGGAAACTGCTGATAAAAGTCCCGCGCGTTTCGATCGGTGGCGGGCAGTTGCCACCAGGCTACCCAACCCTCGGCAACCCGGACCGTTTGCCACGGCATCGACGGCAGCGGCCCGTCACACTCCACCGGCTGCCAGGGCCGGCCGCCCGGAAAACTGCACTGAACCTTGAAATCACCTTCAAAACCAGGATTTTTCAGCAGGTTGCGGCCCTGTGCAGCGGCCGTAATCGTCAACACGCCCAGCGCCACTACCGCCCCGATGAAGATCACCAGGTGGCGCAGTCCGAACCTGAGTGGGAATGCTGGCAGTTTCATATAGGTCGCTGCGGCTGATGCTAGACCCGCGCGCCGGTGCGCTGGCGGCGATACATCAGCCAGCCCGCTGCCGCAATTATAACAAGAAATGCCAATCCGATCGCGGCGCTGCCGTCACCCGGCGATGACAGTGGGGCGGTTGTCCCGGCCGCCGCGCCGCCGCTCGCTCGGCTGCCAAAGTTGACGTTGATGGTCGCGCCCGGATCGAGCGTGATGCTCCAGCGCCGATCGGACGTGGCGATCGTCCCGGCTGCAGGCTCGATCTGGATATCGAACGTGCCCGGCTTAAGACGAGTGAAACAATGCGGCTCGCTTTGACCATCGGTCATATAGCTCAGCACCAGTTGACCCTGCGCGTCTGTCAAATGGAAGATCGCGCCGTCGGCTAAGGCTTCGCCGCCAGCCAGCACTCCATCGCCGTTCAAATCGGTGAAGGCACTAACACACAACTGAGTCTTGCTCACCGCAGCGATCTGGGCGGGAGTGGGTGTGGCCTCAACCGCCGCCGCTGATGACAGATCGGCCGGCGTGACCTCCGCCGCACTCGCTGCCGGTGACGGTTGAGCTGCGCCCGGCTGGCCGCCCGCAATGACCAGTTCTTGTCCAATGAGCAAATATGATTCTTTGGTCAAGCCGTTTAACTGCAAGATATCATCCATCGACACGTCGTATTGCAGCGCCAGACCAAAGACCGTATCGCCGCTCTGGACGATGTGGACTAATGCACCGTCGGGACGCGGCAAAGCAGTCGGAGCCGGGCCGGCCGGTACATTGGCGGCGGGCTGAGGCGCGGGCGCACTGTTGGGCGCGTCGGCCGGCGGCGAGAACGCCGTTGCGCCATCCACCACCACCAACTCGGCGTCGTCCAGATAAACGTCGTTGTGCTTCATGGCTTTGTCCGGCATGGTGTGCGTAAAGACCGTCACTTTATCGGACTGCGCCACGGCCCGCACTTCGTAATAACCCCATTGATCGTAGGCGTCGCGCTCCAGGCTCCACACCACGTTGGGACTCCACGGATCATCGCCGCCGTACGGATCGATGCCGACTTTCATGTGCATGCTCGTTTGCTCTTTAGAGACAAACGTCTCCGGCTCCAGCGCTTTCATATCGATATTGGACGACCAGGCATGCATATAGGCGCTGAAGCGCACGGCACTGCCCGGCGGCACACTCACCGTCTGGAACACACCCGCTTGATGCGTGCTCCAGAACGTGAAGTACTTCTGGGCGTTAGCACCCGATCGGATGCGTGATGGCCCGATCGCGGTACCTTTCGCATCACGATACTCCGGGTTATGCCAGGCCATGCACCCCTCTGGTGCATCCTCATAGCAATTGGCAGGATGATCGCTATAGTAGTCGGGCGAACCGTGATCGTTGTTGGGCGTCAGCCACCACGCCTTCCAACCCAGCGGCACCTGCACCGTATTCCACATGACATAGACCGACTTACCATTGGGCAGTTTGGCGCTAAAATCAACCTGATCGCACGGAATATGCCGCCACGGGAAACCCTGGCGCAGACTGCACGGGATATACAATCTTCCTTCAAAGCCGCCATCGACCAACAGATTCTGGCCCAGCGCCACGCTGATCGGTGTGGGTGTCCACAGCTGCGAGGCTGGAATGGGCGTCAGCGTTGGATAGCGCGCCTGGGCGGTAGCCGCCAGATCACCTGACAAGGCGAGTAGTTCGGCATCGTCCCAGTACACCTCGTTCTTGCGGCGCGTGTCGAAGGGGTTGGCATACGCAAACACCGTGACCCGCGTGCCTTGCGCGCGCGCGTAGGCCGTAAACTGATGCCACGAGTCCAGCGCGTTGAACTCTTCCGACCACTGCACTCGCGGATCGAGCGGGTTGGTGCCGCCCAACGGATCGATGCCGATGCGCATGCGCATCTCGGTGCCGTTCACGGAGACGTTCTGCGGATTTTCCGTCTGCGACGACCAGCCTTGACCAAACATAGTGAAGCGCAAGTCGGCATTTTCGGGCACGTTGACTTGCTGGTATAGGCCGGCTTGATATGCCCCAAAGAATTGAAACATGCGCTGCGCATTGCCGCCGCTGTGGATGCGGTGGTCACAGGTCGTGCTGCAATTGCTGCTCGACTCGTAAGTGGGCTGCATATACAGGTAGTCGGGCTGACCGGCCGGCGTGGGAATATACCACGGGGTCCAGCCGGCGCCGACCTGGGCTTTGGCATTGGCTTGCACAAAGTTACCTTCAAAGCCGCCATTGGACACCAGGTTTTCACCGGCCTGACTCAACGGTGCGGCGCTGGTGGGCCACGGCAGCAGCCCCAGACCGATCGCGATGAGCAGACCTAAAGTTAAGAATCGCTTTACAGGCATATCACATCCAACATAGTCGCGCGGGCGGCCAAACTCCATTTGTATTTCGCCAAACGCCGATAACAACGCTCAAGTATACCCGATCGGCGCTCTACCCTCACCCATTATGGGCCGATTTCACCCGATGGGCCGCCCAGCAAGATCGCATTATTGACGACGGCCTGCGCCGAATCGATCACGGCGACACGCTGCGTCGTCGCCCGATCGTACAGACCCAGCTCGATCAGCAGCTGCGTCCGATCGAGGTGTGGGGCGATCTCGAGCGTGCGTTCGTCGACGATCACATCGCCGGGCCGCCACAGTCTCATCGGGTAGAAGCCGTCGCCGCT
>JACRBO010000491.1 GCA_016219235.1 Chloroflexota bacterium | reverse complement strand
GCCACCGGCCGCGATGGCAAATAGATCACCAGAAATAAACTCACCACCACAATCGCCCCGATGATGCCGACGATCCACCACGTGGCGCTGTTTGACTTCGCGCGCTGCTGCTGCCGCTGATAATCGCGTGTAACTTTGCGTGACGCTTTGGTCATGTCTCCCGTTCTCCCCCATGCAGTATCCAGTAATTCTATCCGATTATTCGTCGGCCCGGCACACACTCAGCAAATCTTAATGTTGTAGAGATTTACAGCGCCTGGCGTGCCCGCTCAAACACCGCGTCGAACATTTTGGGAGTCAGCAATTTGGTGGAGGTGTTACGTTGGCTGGGGTGATACGAGGCAATCAACGTGTAGTGCTGCAACCGATAGGCCAGGTTGTGCCCGAAGGCCGGTCGCGGCTTAAAGATCGCCACACCGACTTCGGGCAGCGCGGCCAGCACGCTGTCAAACGCGATCTGGCCCAGCGCCACAATGGCACGCACGTTTTTCAACAGGCGCAATTCTTCGATCAAGTACGGGCGGCAGTTCGCCAGTTCAATGGCCGTCGGTTTATTATCGGGCGGCGCACAGCGCCCGGCTGCCGTAATGTAAACGTCGTTGAGTTGTAAACCATCCGCCCGATCGATCGAGGTCGCCTGATTGGCCCAGCCCGCACGGTGCAGCGCCGCGTATAGAAAATCACCTGATCGATCCCCGGTGAACATGCGGCCCGTGCGATTGCCGCCGTGCGCGGCCGGCGCCAGCCCCACGATCAACACCTGCGCTTCGGGGTCGCCAAAACCGGGCAGCGGCTTGCCCCAGTACACCTGATCGCGAAAGGCACGGCGTTTATCGCGCGCCACTGCCTCACAATATCGCTGCAGCCGCGGGCATTTCTCACACGCAATGACGGCGTCATTCACTTCAGACAGCGTCGCAAGCGGTTCGCTCATAGCCGGTCACTTGTGGTGCAAGAGGCAGGATGCAAGATGCATGATACGTGTTGCGTGGTGCGTATTCGCATTGTGCATTGTGCATTGTTAATTGTGCATTGTTAATTGCTTTTGCACCCTTCCAAACGCGAGCAAAACGCCTGGCACATCTCCGCCGTCGTCGCCGCATACGCGATGAAGAATTCATTGTCGCCCTTCTTCAATGTGTACGTGGTGGCGCACGGCTGCAACGTCACCGCTTGCGCGCTGGGCCTGGCCGGACCCGTCAAACACTGCTGCCAGTTGGCGAGATTGGTGATGGCATTCCGATCGATGATGGCCACAAAGCCCGCCGATAGCGGAAACGTCTTGTCGGTGTACGTGCGCGCCGCGACCGCGCCCGTCTGCTGCAAACACGCCAGCGTACCTTCGGCCTGTTCGATCAGCAGAATCAATTCAGGGTTCGCATTGATCAGCGCCGCACCATCCGCCAGTTTGGCGATGAAGTCCGAGATCGACTGGCCGTCGATGACCGTCGTGTTGGGCACATCGGGCAGCAGCGCGGTCGCCCCGCCCGCCGTTGGGGTGCAAGCTGTGACGATCAAGAGCAATCCGATCAACAGCCACATTTGTTTACGCATGAATGATCCCCTCATCTAGCCCCGACCTACTCATGGGGCGAGGCATTAGCGCAGACCCTCAAACACATCCGTCTCGATCGTGCGCCCGCTGTTGACGAAGCTATGGACGCGATACAGGGTTGGATGTCCCCAGAACAGTTGATGCTGTTCAACGCTCAAACTATCCAGCGGCGGCAGCATCGCCAATTGCGAAGTGTGACAGGCCGCCGCGCGCTTCACAGTTTCCCATTGCGCCGTCGCGTCCAATCGAGTGGTGATCGCCCAATCGGGCCACGGATTCCACTCCCGTCGCACGCCGTCGATGTCCATCTCGATCGTGCCCATTAACGGTTGCAACGCATCGACAAACGATCGTGAATCGGCCTGATAATAGAACTTGGCGACGCGATGCGGGGTTTGCCGATCGGCATCCGCATAGTCCGTGTCCGCCGCCGCGATGATGGCCGCTTGCGTGAACTGCGTCAGCGCGATGTGATCGGGATGACCATACGCGCCAAACGGATCGAACGTGACAATCACATGTGGGCGCACGCGGCGCAGGTGGGTCACAACCCGCCCGATCGCTTCGGCAGCGTCCACCCGATCGACTTCGCCGTCGATATAGTCCAGAAAACGGAGGTCGCACACGCCCAGGATATTCGCGGCGGCGCGCAGTTCCGTCTCGCGCTGTTGGCCCAACTTCTCCAGACCCGGATCAGCCGCCGGATCGCCCATCCAGCCGCGTTCGCCGCGTGTGGCCGTAAACAGGTGAACGGCCACGCCTTCGGCGGCGTATTTGGCGATGATGCCCCCGCACCCAAACGTCTCATCGTCGGGATGCGCCAGCACCAG
>JACRBO010000476.1 GCA_016219235.1 Chloroflexota bacterium | reverse complement strand
GGCGACATTGCAGACGTACATGACCATGCCGCGCGTGGCGCGCAGCGCTTCCGGCACAGTGTTGATCAAGAGATTTGGCAGCACGCTCGTATATAAACTGCCCGGCCCCAGCACGATGAGATCGGCGTCCAGAATGGCGCGAATCGTTTCGGGATAGGCGCGGGCGTTGTCGGGTTTCAGGCGTACCCGCTCGATTGTGCCGCCGGTACTGGCCGTTTCGTGCGTGATATTGGATTCGCCGTCGATCTGGCGCAAACCCTGATCGGTGCGGACTTCGGCGCTGAGCAATACATCGCTCAACGTGCTCGGCAAAATCCGACCGGTGATCGCCAGCACGCGGCTGCTTTCGATCAGGGCCTGCTCGAACGAGCCGGACACATCCGCCATGGCGCTGATGAACAGGTTGCCAAAGGCGTGGCCGTCCAGGTCCTGCTGTCTGGGTGTAAAGCGATATTGAAAGAGCTGTGTGGTCAGCGACTCGTCGTCGGCCAGCGCAGCCAGACAGTTGCGAAAATCGCCGGGCGGCAGCACTCCCAATTCGCGCCGCAACCGTCCGCTCGATCCGCCATCGTCGGCCACGGTCACAATCGCCGTGAGGTTGGACGTGTACTGTTTCAGGCCGCGCAGCAACGTGGAGAGGCCCGTGCCGCCGCCGATGGCGACCACTGTCGGGCCGCGCTCGCGCTGGCGATGGCGCAGCACGGTGTCGGCCATGGATTGATCGGGACGCGCGAACGGCGCCAGGATCGATCGGCCGAGCTCGTGCACGGCGAAGACAATCGCCGCCATGCCCACCACGCCTACGACGATCGCGCGCTCGACGCGCGGCAGAAATTGCAGCGTCAGATAATAGGCGGCGTCGGGCAGACCGGCGCTGCGATAGATGTCGACGAGAATGTAGGCCAACCCCAGCGCGATCAGCGTGACGCCAAAGCCCAGCAAAATGATCCAGCGTTTAACGCCGATGCCGGGTGTCAGCCACTTCCAGATGGGAGCAGATTTAAGTCGTTTGAGCATGAGCACGGAAAGGTCAATGTTCAATGTTCAATGATCAATGGGCCACTACTACCCGCCTGTACATTGATCATTGATCATTGTTCATTGATCATTGTTCATTGCTAATTGCGCTTCTGATACACCACAAGTATAATCCAAATCGCTGCAACCTGACAATCATATCTCCATTGATCGGCGCGGTTTGCGCGATCAAAAACCAAGAGGGTGAATCATGGCTGACTTTGAACTGTTGAAGGAACTGGTAAGCGCCAACCAAAGCAAGATCGTCCTGCTGGTGATGGACGGCCTGGGCGGCTTGCCGCGCGATTTGAACGGACCGACCGAACTGGAATTTGCGCAGACGCCCAACCTCGATCGGTTGGCGGTGGAAGGCAATCTGGGTTTAAGCCAGCCGGCGGGCGCGGGCGTCACGCCCGGCAGCGGCCCCGGTCATCTGGGCCTGTTCGGTTACGATCCGCTGAAGTATGTCATCGGCCGCGGCGTGCTGGAATCGGTCGGCATCGGTTTCGAGTTGACCGACAAGGATGTGGCGGCGCGCGGCAACTTCTGCACGGTGGATGCCGACGGCGTGATCATCGATCGGCGCGCGGGCCGCATCCCCACGTCGAAGTGTGTAGAGTTGGTGGAGAAGCTGCGCCCGATTACGCTGCCCGGCGTTCAGGTGTTTGTCGAGCCGGTACAGGACTATCGCTTCTGCGTGATCCTGCGCGGCGAGGGACTGGACGGCCACATCGCGGATACCGATCCGCAGAAGAAAGCGCCGCCGCTGCCCGCCGTGGCGCAGACTGCCGCCGCACAGAAAACGGCTGAGTTGTTCAATCAATGGATCGCCAAAGCGCGCGAGATTCTGAAGAACGAAAGCCCGGCCAATGCGCTCACGCTGCGCGGCTTTGCCTCGTATCCCGATCTGCCGCGCTTCCCGCAAGCCTATGGGCTGCGCTCGGCGTGCGTGGCGGTCTATCCGATGTATAAGGGTGTGGCGCGGCTCGTCGGCATGGACGTGATCGGCTTTGAGGGCGGCAAGCCCGAAGATGAATTCAAGGCCGTAGCCGACAACTGGGACAAATACGATTTCTTCTTCGTGCACATCAAGTACACCGACAGCCGCGGCGAAGACGGCGACTTCGACGCGAAAGCGAAAGTAATCGAAGGCGTGGATGCGGCGCTGCCGCAGTTGATGGCCTTGAAGCCCGATGTGTTGATCGTCACCGGCGATCACTCGACGCCGTGGGCGCTGAAGAGTCACTCGTGGCATCCCGTCCCCACGCTGTTGTGGGCGCCCGGTGTCACGCGCCGCGATAAGTGCAAAGCCTTCGGTGAGACCGAAGCGATCAAGGGCGCGCTGGGGCGCTTCCCCGCGCAGGACTTGATGATGTTCGCGTTAGCCTATTCCAAGCGCCTGGGGAAGTTTGGGGCGTAGAGATAAACCACGAAGGGCACGAAGGAACACGAAATAAACCGCCGCCCCGATCGAACTTCGATCGGGGCGGCGTGCGTTGGGTGTGGGGCGAGACCTGTCAGGTGGGCCGCGATGCGATCCGTGAGACTGCGCCAGGGTGTCAGCGAATACCACCCGGCGCGCGAGTCGCCATTCGTGGATTCGAGTCTATTCGTTGACACCGCTGGTCAACACGCTGCCATACGGTTCGTAAGACTTCGCCAGCGTGATGTTGCCAGCAGCATCGGCGATCTGGCGCACGGAGCCAAGCGCATCCGGCAAGAGGTATTCCTACGCCGAAGTATACTGCCCAATCGGACGTGTGCCAATGGCCGGCCAGCGGATGGCATCCGACGGCTGAGCACAGCAAGTCCGCTTCAGCGGACTCCAGCGCTAGCCCAGGCCAGGCGGTTGGGCAAGTTCGGCGCGTAAGAATGGGACGCTGACGCGAAGCGCGCGGATAGACGCGGATTTGAAATAGCACCGCCCCGATCGATATTCGACCGGGGCGGTGTGGTTGGTGACAACTAATGGTCGAACATCAGGTTAGCCGAACTTCACTAGGGAGCGTTGCGATAAATGGCTATGTAGAACACGAGTTAAATGTGTCAGGTACACTATCCTCCATGGCTGACTCTAGGTTATCTCGTTTGGCGGCGCGTATATGTCTAACATGTCTCGAAGATCGCTTGCAACTTCAGTTAGCTGTTCGGCCCATTTATCAAAGTCTTCCAGCAATGCTTCTCCGCGTTGTGGACCCATATCGCGAAGATTTTCCGCGATGAGGAGAATTATAGGAATAACTCTCGAGGCATCGTGTCGTAACAGCATTAACCTTTCTGCAACACTAGTATTCTTTAGGCGATTGATTCGCTCTTGTTTTGATAGCGACGGCATCTTGTAACCTCTTTTTATTGTTTTCGACCGTTCTTAGATTGGAAAAGCCTACGGCATAGTTATACCTGCCAATGTCGCAATCGGTCCGCCTTCCCAATTGAGATCAGCTTCTAGACCAAACAACGTGCCCGGCTGCAGCGCAAATCGAGTGTTAGGCTGAAACCATTCGAAACCAAATCGAAAATCACTTAAAGGCTGCGATGTTCCTGCTGTAACAAAGGCTAATGTACCAGGTATGTCCTTCGCTATCAGCGCCGCCGCAACACCAAAATCAAAGGCAGTAGATGGATATGGAAGTATCGAATAGACGATGTCAGCGATCCGTGGCGGAACTTCACTATTTTCTATAGATTGTAGATCGCCAACGATCACCCCTTGTGTTTTGGCTGCTGCCCATCCGCGGTACATGTCCATAAAGAATTCTTCGGAGGAATTTCTAGGTGTATGACCTGATAGAACGTAACGTCGGCCTAATACCCATTCGTCTTTGCGGTTCGTGGCAATGACTATTGCACTTGGAAACATACTCTTCATCTTGATGGCGTTTCTATAACTGCCTGCACCTAGTTCGACGATAACTTGCGGCTTGGGACGACTAAGGTCATCCAAAACTGCTGCGCAGGCAAGCGTTAACAATGAAACAAGCGCTGCTTGACCAACTCCACTGCCTATATTAATCGTGGGTTGGCCTATTGGTGGGTTGAGAACACTGCCGACAGGTGGCAAAGGTGGCTGTTCTTCAACATTTGGGCCTACGCACCGCAGATACCCATCTACGGGATCCTCTTCCCAGTGGTTCGGCGGAGGGCAATATACAAGATCGCCCTGTTTTCCATTTGGATCAACTCGATTAACCGGATTCCCCTCAGTGTAGTTCCACCCATTCATCGACCCCGGCCTGAGTTGATCCCCTTCCCACGGATCGCGCGAGAGGAACATCCCCAGCGTCGGCTGCATATAGCGGGCGCGGAGGTAGATCAACCCCGTCGTGTCGATCTGTTCGCCCGCATACCCGAAGATCGAACTCGCGGTGCCGGTGCTGGTTAGCACACTGCCATAGGGTTCGTAGGACTTGGCGAGGGTCACGCTGCTCGCGCCATCGACGATTTGGCGGACAGAGCCAAGCGCATCCGGCAAGAGATATTCCCAGGCGGAAGTATATTGCGCAATCGGGCGGGTGCCAATCGAATACAGGTACTTCGTGGTGGTCGCGCCTGTCTTGGTTGGCAAGGCCACGGGGCGTCCAATTGAAGAGTCCCGTCGCGTATGACCACGATCGTCATACATCGGGGCCGTGGTTATTTCTGGTTGGGGGAGAATTTTTCGATTGAAATAGCCAATTACAACGAAGAAATAGTCTAAAACGATACGGCCTGTTCCTTAAAATTTTGGCGAATGCCTAGACAAATGTCACGTCGTTCGCTATCATTCGCCCCTGTGACAGTGCTCACCCCCCTCCCGCATTCGGTTTGTCGTTGTTTATACTCGGTTTCATCTTCTTTCATCGTCCGGTATGCCCACGGCTGTTGCCTGTCGTGTATGTGATCGACCGCCGGGTCAGGCGAGCGTATGCGCGCTCGATCGACTCGGCGAGTTCACCTGGAGGTAGGACTATTGATTGGTTCTAACGTTGGATAGACCGTCTGTCGTGGAAGTCTCGTGTTTTCTCGCCTGTTGCAGCCATATCGTGAAGAACCCCAAAAGTTTAGGAGGATAATTGTGAGACGACGCACCACGTTGAACCTGATGGTGATTGTCGCGTTGTTGTTGAGCGCTGTGCCGCTGCCGGCTTCAGCCGCGCCTGCGCCTGCTGTGAGTAATCCAGCGCCAGCCTTACCCCAGAGTCCAGTGAAGCCTGTCGTGAGCCAGCCGGTTGCTCCGGCCAATACCGATGGGTTGCCCCCCGCGCCGACGGTAACGTCGGTGGCGGAGCGCAAAGACTTCAATCCCGATCGCCCCTACAACCGCATCCGGCCCTCTGCCGGCGGTGTTGCGAATCCTGCGGGCGATGCGGCTTTGCAAACTCAACCCGGGGCCGTGAATATGCCCGCCCCGCTCGTCAACTTTGAAGCTCTAGACAACATCTCCGGCTATTACCCGCCCGACACCAACGGCGACGTAGGCCCCAATCACTACGTGCAAATGGTCAACGTGTCGATGGCGGTCTATGACAAATCGGGCGCGCTGTTGTACGGCCCGTTCTTCCCCAGTGCGTTGTGGCCGACGGGCGATGTGTGCGCCGGGGCCGACGACGGCGACCCGGTCGTCGTCTACGATCAATTATCCGATCGGTGGTTGATCAGCCAGTTCAAGCTGCCCAACTATCCGGCCGGCCCGTACTACGAATGTGTCGGCATTTCCAAGACCGGCACGCCCACCAATGTTCCGGGTGATTGGTGGTTGTATACCTTTACGGCCAGCACCCTCTATATGAACGACTATCCTAAATTCTCGGTGTGGCCGGATGCCTACTATATGACGGCGAATCAGTTCGGCAACAGCGCCTCCACCTGGAATGGCACGGGTATCTGGGCGTTCGATCGGACCAAGATGTTGAACGGTCAACCCACCACTTTCCAGTATGTCGATCTGGGCTTGATCAATGTCGATTACGCACACGTTTTGCCAGTCGATTTGGACGGCAGCAACCTGCCACCGGCTGGCGCTCCCGCCTATTTTGTGACCGTTATCGACAACGTCTACGTGCCATCACTGGGCGCGGATGCGATGCGCATCTGGGAATATGATGTTGACTGGACGACGCCTGGCAACTCGACGTTTGGTTTGTCCGGCCAGCCCAATGCCACGCTGCCGGTCGCCAGCTTCGATCATCTACCTTGCACTCTCGCGCCCAGCCGCAGCTGCATTCCGCAGCCAGGTACCTCCATTAAGTTGGATGTGCTGGGCGACTTGATGATGTTCCGCGCGGCCTATCGCAACTTTGGCGATCACGAATCCGTGACGGTCAACCACTCGGTACTTGCGGACGGCGCCGATCGCGCCGGCATCCGCTGGTACGAGGTGCGCGATCCGGGCGGCACGCCGGCGATTTATCAGCAGGGTACCTATGCGCCCGCCGACGGACAGTATCGTTGGATGGGCAGCGTCGCGATGGATCACGTCGGCAACATCGCGCTTGGCTACAGCGTCGCGAGTAGTACCGTCTATCCGTCGATCCGTTACGCTGGCCGTTTATCGACCGATCCGTTAGGCACGTTGCCACAAGCCGAAGCCAGCATCATCGAAGGCTCGGGTGCGCAGACGGGTACCGGCTCACGCTGGGGCGACTATAGCGACATGACAGTCGACCCGGTCGATGATTGTACGTTCTGGTATACCAACGAATACATTCAAACGACGGGCACCGCGCCGTGGCAAACGCGCGTCGCGTCGTTCAAGTTCCCCAACTGCGCGCTTGGTCCGCAAGGTACGTTGACGGGTGTAGTTACCAATACGGTCACCAGTGCCCCGATCGTGGGCGCAGCGATCCAGGCCGTTGCCACCATCACGCAGACCGGTGCCACCAGCACGGCTGCGGGCGGCGCCTACTCGATGCTCCTCATTGAGGGCACGTACACGGTCACGGCGTCGGCGTTTGGCTTCCTGCCGAAGACCGTCACCAATGTGTCGATCAGCGAAAACGTGACGACCACGCTGGACATCGGGCTTGATCCCGCTCCCAGTTACGTGATCAGCGGCACAGTGCGCGATGCGCTGGCCGGCTGGCCGCTGTACGCCAAGATCGACATTACCGGCTACCCGGGTGGATCAATCTGGACCGATCCGGTCACGGGCTTCTACAGTGTCACGCTGCCATCGCCCGCGACGTATCAGTTCAACGTCTCGGCCTACTCCGCCGGCTACACCCCGACCAGTGTAAACGTCGGGCCGGTGACCGGCAATGCCACTGTGAATATTGGCCTGAATGTTGACGCCGTCGCGTGCGTGGCTCCAGGCTACTCGCTCTCCGTCACGGGCCTGTTGGAGCAGTTCAGTTCCAACGCCCTGCCGGCCGGCTGGGCTGTGACCAGCAGCGCGACCTGCCCGTGGACGTTCAATGATCCGGGCGCGCGCGGCAATCTGACCGGCGGCGCGGGCGGCTTTGCCATGGCCGACAGCGACATATGCGGCTCTGGCACGACGATGAGTACCACGCTCACCTCGCCGACCATGAACGTCTCGTCGTTGGCGAATGTGAACCTGTCGTTTAACTACGACTATAACAATCTGGAATCTGGCGAAGTAGCAGCCGTTGACGTCAGCGCCGATAACGGCACGACCTGGAGCAACGTCGTGTCGTGGAACACCGATCAGCGCGGGCCGAAACTCTTCAGCCAGGATGTGACTGCGCTATTGAACGGCGCTAGCCAGGCCAAGCTCCGCTTCCGCTACGTAGCTCCCGGTTGGGACTGGTGGTGGGAAGTGGATAACGCCTTCGTCGGCGAGAAGAAGTGCTTGCCGAATGCGGGCGGTTTGGTGGTGGGCGATGTGACTGATGCCAACACGGCAGTGGGCCTGTCAGGCGTAGACATTGACAGCCCGAGCGGCTCGACAGCCACCAATGCAAACGGCTACTACACGCTGTTTGCGCCAACCGGCTCACAGGCCATCACCGCGTCACTACCCAACTACAAGACCGAAGTAGCGACGGCCGTTGTGCCGTTGAGCGGCACCGTGCGTCAAGACTTCGCGCTGGGTGCGGGCAAATTGGCGGCTTCTCCTGCCGCAATCACTGTCTCACTCACCGCGGGTGTGTCAACGACCGTTCCGTTGTCGCTAACGAATAGCGGCAATCTGACGGCGACGTTCGACCTGCTCGAACTGGACGGCGGCGGCGTGCCCTATGGCCCGTTTGAGAAGCCCACGTATGTCGTCAAGCAATTCCGCCAGGACAGCTGGAAGAATGCGATCGGTTTGGGTATTCAGCCCTATCGATCGCGTTTGCAACCGTACGCTGCGGGTGAGGTCATCCAGAGTTGGACACCCACCGGCGTGACGGGTCCGTGGGGCATTGCCTATGACGGCAATGCCAACAGCGTCTGGGTCTCCAGCCCGGCTCCGGCCTGGAATGGCGTGAATCGGATCTATGAAGTCACCCCGGCTGGTGTGGCAACGGGCCGCTCGTACCCATACAGTTGGAATCCCGCCAATGGCCCGGCCGATGGCGCTTACAACTGGAAGACGGGCATGCTGTGGGTGATGAACACCAACACCGGTGTAGCCAACTGTATCTACGAAATCGATCCGGCCAACGGCCCAACGGGCAATAAGATTTGCCCCACGGGCGCCACTGGTTTTGCGACCTCGCAGCGCGGCGTCGCCTATGATCCTTCCACCGACACGTACTTTGCGGGCGGCTGGACCGATTCGATGGTGTATCAGTTCAAGCCCGACGGCACGCTGTTAAACAGCAAGAATGTCGGCCTGGCTGTGGCCGGTCTGGCCTACAACCCGACGACGAAGCACCTGTTTGTGGTCGATAGCGCCACCGCCAGCAAGTTCTACGTGTTGGACACCACCAACAACTACGCTTTGCTGGGCTCCTTCACCGCGACCGGATTGACCGGCGGTCAGGGTCT
>JACRBO010000468.1 GCA_016219235.1 Chloroflexota bacterium | reverse complement strand
ACGACATCGTGCGAGCCGATCTTCGCGTAATCGTTGGTGCCGCTCCAGTAGCCCTTCTTCGTATCGATCGGGCTGCCGAGCTTGATCGGCTTGTTGGGGCCGGTCGGGTTGATGCTGAACGACGCCTTGCAATCGAGCCAGTTGTATGCGCCGCACAGGCCCAATCGCTCCGGGCTGACGACGCACACGTGATTGGGCGCGAACGATTGGCACAGCGTGCACGAATAGAACTCTTCCACTTTGTCGTCGGTCAGGTCGGCCAATCGGCGGTTGCGGAAGTCGTAACCCTCGCGCGCCTTCGCCAGCCACTCGGCGTGCTTCGCGGGATCGGTGTAGATCGTCACCTGCACCTTATCGACGATCGCGCCGAAGTCCGCATGGAACCGCGCGTGCAAAATCTTGCCGAAGTGCTCTAAGTTAAAGCCCTTATCGGCGGCGTTGTTGCTGATGCGAATCCACGCGATGTCGCGCTGCCCGATATGCTGAATGCCGGACGCGCCGTTGACGAAGTAGTGAATCTGCCGCTCCAGCACCGGCTCGAAGTCGGTCTGCATCTTGCGGCCCGCCACCTCGACGACGATGCCCATATCCATGTGGCCCTGCGCCGGGATATCCGCCATACCCGGCCCGACCACTTCCACTTTGCCGTCGGTGATCGCGTCCAGATCGGTCATGTGCAGGAATTCGAAGCAGCGCGTGTGCTTGCCGCCAAACTCGATGCGCATATCGGTCTTGCGCACGACTTCGCCTTCAAACGCCGAGCCGTACGGCACGGGTACGGGCACGTTGGACACTTTCACTTTCACGCCGCGCACTTCGATGCACTTCTGCACCAGTTGTTCGGCGCGTTCCATGTCGTCCTTGCCGCCGATTTCGTTGAACGGCATCGATACGACGTGCTCGTAAGTGGTGACGCCTGTCGGCAGGATTTCGGGGATGACGGTATCGGCGATGACGGGGAAGCCAAAGTTGATCGCGCCCGCGGCCGCCGCGTATTTTAGATCGTCCACTTCGCCCAGCGCGAGCACGAACGCGAAGACACGATCTTTGTTGTAGTTCAAAATCTCGCGCGGCATACCGCCCTTCATGCCGCCAAACGTCAGCGCCGATCGGGTGGCGAATCCCAACGCGTAGATCGCGCTCAGCGTATCCGTGCCGAACGGCACCGTGAACGTATCGTAGCCCAGTTCGACGCCTTCTTCCTGCAGTTGATGGATGATGCTGCGGCCGTTCACGTTGCCCGACAGGAACGTGAGGATACTGCGGCGCTGCAACTCCCGAACGATCTTCACGGCGACTTCGTTGCTCTTGGCGCAACCGACGATCGCCGCGAAGCCCGGCATGCGCCCATCGACCAGTTGAATGCCCCACGATCGAAGCCGGATGTCGTCGATCGGGCCGTTCAGATGGCCCCCATCAGTTCCCTGCGGGCTGCCATCGGGACTGGTAAACGACGTGCCGCCCGCCAGTTTGAAGCCTTCCAGTCGTTCGGGCTGCAAGCCGTACACAAAGCGGATCGCTTCCAGCGTTTCGGCGGCAAGCAGTGTCGCCATGCCGCTGTCCAGCGTCTCGCCCAGGTAGGGCGTCCAACGTCGATCGGACGGCAGCGGATGCAGCAATGATCGGGCGTGCTTGAGGATCGGCGGCAGTTGGCCCAGCGTTTCGATGGCTGTGCCCGTCATGCCGTAGATCGTCGGCAGATAATACGCCGTGTTCGGAAAAGCGACTTTGCAATCCGGCCCTTTCTCGGCCAGGGCCTTTTGCAGCATCGCTTCGGTTTCATTGACCAGGGCGCTTGCGCCCCGCATCGCACGAGTGGCAATGTATTTGGACATGGGATTCTCCTGATGAGTAACGAGTGACGAGTGAAAGCGCTGCGCGTCACTCGTTACTCGTTACTCGTCATTTCTTAGTTCAAGGCCGCGCCGTACATCGCGACCAGCTTCTCATCCAGCGGCATGGCTTCCAGTTCGTTCATGCGCTTGTCGCCGCTGCGCCCGAACTTGTCCGCCTTCCATTCCGGCAGGCCCAGCGCCGCGCGCTTCTTGTCGATGTGCGCCAGCGTAGCCGTGACCATCTTATCGGGGTCTTCGATGAACTCCATCTTGCCGCCGTACAGGGCCTCCCAGCCTTCGCTGATGTAGCTCAACACATCGGCGCTGCCGCTGACCTTATCGGGCATGCCTTCCAGCGGCGATGATCCGCCGAAGATGACATACGCGCCCGAAGCGACACAATACGTGCCGATGGCTAATGCCTTCTCGCTCATCCACTCCGGCGCCAGGCCGACCGCCGGAATCTGATCGATGTCATCGCCCAGGCCACCCTCTTCCACCATCTGTGTCAGCACGGTCAGGATGCGCGTGTTATCGACGCACGAGCCCATGTGCAGCACCGGCGGAATACCCACCGTCTCGCAGATTTCGCGCAGGCCCGAGCCGCATTGATCGAGGCCCGCTTCGCCCAACAGCAAGCCCAGCTTCGCGCTCGCAATTGCGCCGCAGCCCGTCTCGACGACGAGCACGTCCTGCTTCAACAGTTCGCGCGTGACGTGCGTGTGCAGATAATCCTGCTGGCTGCGCGGATTGTTGCAGCCCACGATGGCGGCCACGCCGCGAATACGGCCACTCATGATGGCGTCATTCAACGGGCGGAACGACGACCGATAGGAACCGCCCAGCATGTAGTTGATATACTCGTGCGAGAAACCAGGGACGAGGTCTTCCACGACGTTCGGAATCTCGATCGCGCCGCGATTCTTGAAGTTATCGATGGCGACCTTGAGAATGTCCTTCGCAATCGTCATCGCGTGATGCTCGTCAAACTCCATGTGCGTCGCGCCCTTGAGCTTGACCTTGGCCGAAGTGGTGATGACTTTCGTGTGGAAGTTTGAGGCGAGGCCGACCAGCGCTTGCATGATGCACTGCACATCGACGACCATCGCTTCGACCGCGCCCGTGAGGATGGCGAGTTCTTGATGGAGGAAGTTACCGGCTGCGGGCACGCCCTGCCGCATCAAAATTTCATTCGCCGTGCAGCAGATACCGGCCAGATTCACGCCCTTCGCGCCGGCCGCTCTGGCGTACTCGATAATATCGGGCGTTTGCGACGCCGCCACGATCATCTCGCTCAAAATCGGCTCGTGGCCGTGGATGACCACGTTGACCATATCGGCCTTCAACGTGCCCAGGTTGGCCTGCCCCACCACCGGAGCCGGTGTACCGAACACGATGTCGGCCACATCGGTGGCGATCATCGAACCGCCCCAGCCGTCGGCCAGTGAGGTCTTGACCGCGTGCTGCAACAAATGCACCGGGTCCTGATCGTCGCCGATATGCGTGCGGTGCAGTGCCTCCACCGTTTCACGATCGATCCCGCGCGGCACGACGCCCTTCTCGTGCCACAGCTTCTGGCGTTTGGCGGGCGCGCGCTTAATCGGGATCAGCTCGCCGCGCTGCTGACCAAATTGTGCGATGTAGACATCGGCCAGATCGTTGGCGATGTCGGTCGGGCTGCGCTTATCGATCGGGACGCCCGACTTCGCGGCCGCGATGCGCAAGCGCGCCACGTCGCGAATCGAATAGCCTTCCGCTTCGCCCTGGGCCACGGCCTTCAATAGAAACGCCATGTCGCGGCCATGATCGGAGTGCGCGGCGGAACCGGCGGCCACCATGCGCACGAAGTTGCGGGCCTGAATCGTATCGATCGTCGCGCCGCACACACCCGTCGAGCCGTCCTTGGTCAAGCGGCACGGGCCCATGCCGCACATCTTGCAGCACATGCCCGCCGAGCCGATGTTGCAGGCCGGCATCGCTTCCGCGCGCGTAAACGCCGTGCCGATACCCAATGATTCCGCGCGGATCAACATCTGCTGCGCGGCCGGGTCGGCCGAAAATTGTTGCGGGGTCTTCTTGTCCTTTGCCATGATCTATGCCTCCTCCATTGCCTTGACGGGTCCCATGCCGGGGCACGGCCACAGCGGCCGGCCGGTCGTTTCAACGGCCTGCCCGAAGGCCACCCCCTTCATCTGCTCGGACGCGGACGTGTGCCGGAACGGATTGTCTTCCGTTTCTTTGGGCGTGCCGCTCTTCCAGTCTTCCGTGACGATTTGCAGCTCGCCCAGATAACCGGCCGCACTGAGCACGTTACGTAGACTGGCTTCACTGGCTGTGGCCGGATCGATGCGCGCTCGCACCACGTGGAACGCGCTGCTGGCATAGACATCTTCAACGCCCGGCAGCGCCAGCAACAAACGCCGGACATCGCTGACGTGGTGATCAGCGTACATCGTGGGGACATCAATCGTTACTGTTTCCATGCGTACCTGCCTCCAGAGTGGGATGGAGAGTTGTTTTTGTTTAGAATTTCACAAGCCGGCAAGCAAAACTTCGTCACCGTACAAGTATCTTCGGCAGATACTTGTTGGTCAGGTTAAATATAGTATGACTGGTGACGAGGTAATAGTGACAGATGTCAATGATTGGGGTGTTAAGTCGCACACATAACTGAATACTCGCGCCTGTTGCCGCGAAATTCATGTGTCTCTCATGAGGCATAGTAAAATAGGTGCGGCATTCGACTTTCGGGAGGTGCAATGAGACGATCATGGCTGTTTGCGACGTTGGCGGGCCTGGGTGTCGGACTGTGGCAAGTGGCGGCGCGCTCACGCCCGACCGATCTTCGCGGCAAAGTGGTGATCATTACGGGCGCGTCGGCGGGCATCGGCCGGACGGCGGCGCGCTGATTACTTTTAGAGAATAAGGCACGAGGCCGACATCGGATTGATGTCGGCCTCGTTGTTGTCGAGCGAATCAGATTGAGCTTACCACGCGGCGAGACCCACTGCCCCCGCGATCAGGCCGCTCACCCCGCCGATCGAAATCAGACTGCCGTCGGCGTTGACGCCAAAACCGGCAATGGTGTGCGCGCCCGCGTTCAACGTGTACAGATACTGGCTGTTGCGGCTCAGCGCCGCATCAATCGGGCTGCTACCCGTACCTGTTAGACCGGACTGGCTGTTGACCAGACTGATCGATCCGTCCTTGCTCACGCGATAGCCGGAGATCGAGCCGCTGCCCGTATTCGTCGTGTAGGCGTACTTGCCGTTCTTCGTCACGACCACCCAGCACGCCGCCGTTTGATTCGTCGGCACCGCGGCGCTGATCAATTCGAAGCCGTCGGCGGAGACATCATACGATGAAGCGCTGCTGGCATTCACTGCGCCGCCGGCTGCTTCGGACACGATGAGTGTGCCGCGCCGCGTGAACGCGAAGCCAAAGGGCGTCACGCCCGCCGACGGATGCGTGGTCACGCTGCCAGCCAGGCCATCTTCATCAACCGCATACGTATCGATCAAATTGGTGGCCTTCTCGGTGACGACCAGCACTTCGCCATCAGGGCTGAATTCGATCTGCGCCGGGCCGGGCGCCGCGCCGACGCCGTTATTGCTGAGGTTGCGGGTCGAATCCGCGATCGGCGTGAGTTTGCCGCGCTTGCTCAACGTGAAGCCCGTAATATTGCCGCTGCCACCCGCATTCAGCACGTACACTACGTTCTTGTAGTTGGTCACACTGATCGGCCGCTCGCCACCCGAGGCGACTTTATCGACCAGCGTCAGGCCGCTGGCTGAAACCGCGAACACCGCAACATCGTTGCTGCCCGCGCTGACGGCGAACAGCCACTTGCCGTTCTTGCTCAGCGTCAGCGCACCCTGTGAGCCAAGCCCCCCGCCCGTGCCCAGACCGCCCGTCGCGACTGTGCCCGCCGCCATCAGCGTGCCGTCCGCTGCCCGATTGAAGATGACCACTTCATTACCTGCCGCGGCATTCGTCAACGTATAGACGGCTCCGCCGTCACCTGCCGCCGCCGCTGTGCCAGCGCCGCTCAATGCCAGCGACACCATCAGCACTGCTGCCAACATGAACTGAACCAGTTTGTGTTTCATGAGAAGTCTCCTGTTATGCTTGAAGTTTTGCTCGACAATCTCATGATAGCGCGCCCTGCTTGCGAAGTGATTGCGCAAGCCTTACAAGTTGATTACGGCCTGGCAGGGCTTTATTTGAAAGCCAAAGTACGTTATACTTATGGCAGGAGGCTGACGATGATGAAGACGATTGAAGCCACATTCGATGGTTCAGTTTTCAAACCGACCGAACCGGTCTTGCTGGAGCCGAATACGCGCGTCAAGATTACGTTCAAGACCGAACCGACCGGTAAACCGCGATCGTTCCTCGATACAGCCCGGAGCCTCAATCTCGATGGACCGACTGATTGGTCTGAGAAAATAGAAGAGTATCTTTACGGCGGAATGGTTGACGATGCGGCCTAGTGCGTTCCTGGATACCGCGTATGCAATTGCACTGTCCGTGGCGAACGATCGGCATCATGGACGCGCTTTGAATTTGGCCGATCAGTTAGAATCGGTCAGTACACGCCTGCTAACCACTCGGCCAGTGATGCTCGAAAATGGTGACGCTCTTTCGAAGCAAGGCCGGCGGGTCGCGGCCGTCGAGTTACTCAATTCGCTTGAATCTGATCCCAATGTTGAGATCATTCCGCTATCTGAAGATCTTTATCAACAAGCGGTACAGATCTGCCAGCAGCGGCCCGATAAGGAATGGGGCTTGACCGATTGTGTATCATTCGTCGTGATGGAGGCGCGCGGCATCACGGAGGCCCTGACCACTGATGAGCACTTTCAGCAGGCGGGCTTTAGGGCGCTGTTAAGATAACGTGAACAGTCAGCTCACGCTTAAAACCGGCGGCCCGATTAGTTTGATCGGGCCGCCGGTGTATTACTTCGTTTGTTTCTCAATTCGTGGTCGATTACTTCAACTCAAAAATAGCCGTCGTGGCGCGGAGGTTGGTATCGAAGCGGGGGGGCACGCGCTGCGCCCCTTGCAGGTAGATCTGGTCCGTGATGCGGATCGTGTGCTGCTTGCAAAAGTCGGTGAAGTCACCGATGGTCAACGGGCGGGCGCGCGGCGAGGCGTACCACGGCTCGTCGTCGCCGGGCACGTTGGGCATGTGGCCGGTGAGCAAGAGGTTCAATCGGCTGCGCCAGTGCCCCCAGTTGGGAAAGCTGACAATCGCGCGCTGCCCCACTCGCAACATGCCCTTGATGATCGACGCCGGATCGTTGAGATAGGGAATCGTGTAACTGAGGATCACCGTGTTGAACGATCGATCAGGATAGTCGCGCAGGTCTTCGTGCAGATCGCCCTGCCGCACCGTAATGCCGTTGCGCACACAGGCCAGCACTTTGGCTTCGGCGATCTCCACGCCGCGCCCGGTGATGTGCTTCGTATCGATCAGGTACCGCAGCAGCGAGCCATCGCCGCAGCCCAGGTCCAGCACTTTTTCCGACGGCTGAATCAGGTCGGCAATCGCCTGCAAGTCGGCGCGCAGGTCGGCGCGTAATTCGATCGCCATCAAATCTCCCACAGGTCGGCGGTCGCCTGCGCCGGCGCGCCGATGTTGAATTTCTTCGTGATGCGCTCCAGAAAGTTGGACATGAGCTGCGTCATCGTGTCCACTTCCAGCAGGAACGCATCGTGTCCCCACGTCGATTGCAGATTGGCATAGGTCACGTCCGCGCCCACCATCGTCAGGGCGCTGACCAGTTCTTTGGAATGATAGGTGGGGTACAGCCAATCGGACGTAAACGACACCACCAGATAAATCAGGTTGCTGCTGCGGGCAAACGCGGCTTCCAATCGGCCTTCGCCGTTGCTCAGATCGAAGTAGTCCATCGCTTTGGTCACGTACAGATAGGTGTTCGCGTCGAAGCGTTCCGTAAAGCGATTGCCTTTGTAACGCAGGTAGCCTTCGATCGCAAAGTCCGTTTCAAAGTCATAACCAAAGCGCGCGCGATCCTGCAAACGCCGCCCGAACTTCTGCTGCATCGACGTTTCACTGAGATAGGTGATGTGGCCGACCATGCGCGCCACGGCCAGGCCCGCATTGGGGCGCGGGCCATGATAGTAGTCGCCGTGATTCCAGTTGGGATCAGCATAGATCGCCTGCCGCCCCACTTCACTGAACGCGATCAACATCGGCGAGTGGCGCGCGGTGGTCGCCAGCGGCAGGACCGCCCGCACCCGATCGGGATACGTGGCCGCCCACTCCAGCACCTGCATGCCGCCCATGCTGCCCCCGGCGATTGCCAGCAATCGATCGATGCCAAGATGATCGATCAGGTGGCGCTGGGCGCGCACCATGTCCCCGATCGTGACCACGGGGAAATTCAGGCCGTAGGGCTCGCCCGTCTTCGGATCGATCGAGCCGGGGCCGGTGGAGCCGCGACACCCGCCGATGACGTTGGAACAGATCACGCAGTATTTGTTGGTGTCAAACGCTTTGCCCGGCCCGATGCAGTCGTCCCACCAGCCCGATCCTTTGTCGTCGGGCGAGTAGTAGCCGGCCGCGTGCGAATCGCCGGACAGCGCGTGGCAGATGAGGATCGCATTACTGCGATCCTCATTCAGGCGGCCATACGTTTCGTACGCCAGCGTAATCGGCCCCAGCGTTTCGCCGCTGTCCAACTGCATGGGAGCCGCTTCCGCAAACGTGAAGTATCTGGTTTCAACCAGTCCGATCGAGTTTGATCCGTTCATAGGCCAATCCAAATTCCGCCTCACCCCCAACCCCTCTCCTGAGAATAAAAGACGATTCTCAGGAGAGGGGAGCAGCTGTTCCCCCTCTCTCGAAATCGGCTGTTTGATTTCGGGAGAGGGGGTCGGGGGGTGAGGCGCTTTTACGCCGCCGACAACGCCTGATCCAGATCCCACAGAATGTCTTCGATGTCTTCCAGTCCGATGCTGAGGCGCACGAAGTCCGGCGTGACGCCCGCGCTTTCCTGTTCGTCGGCCTTGAGCTGGCTGTGTGTGGTGCTGGCCGGATGAATCGCCAGGCTCTTCGCATCGCCCACATTGGCGAGGTGGCTGAACAGCTTCAGGTTGTTGATGAAGTTGCGGCCCGCTTCCAACCCGCCCTTCACACCAAAGCCCAAAATCGCGCCCGCGCCTT
>JACRBO010000471.1 GCA_016219235.1 Chloroflexota bacterium | reverse complement strand
GCCGTCGATCGTGTACGGCGCGTTTGGCTTCATCGTGATGCTGGCGCTGGGCTTACGCACGTCGTTGTTGGCGGGCATTCTGGTGCTGACGCTGCTGGAACTGCCGATCATGGTGCGCGCGATGGACGAAGTGATCCGCACTATGCCGATCGAGTTGGCGGAAGCGTCCTACGCGCTTGGCGCAACCCGATTGGAGACGGCGCTGAAAGTGATCGTGCGGCAGGCCCTGCCCGGCATCGTGACGGCGATTTTGCTGGCCTTCGGGCGCGGCATCGGCGACGCGGCGTCGGTGCTGTTCACGGCGGGTTACACCGATCAAATGCCGACTTCGCTCTTGAGACCGGTGGCGTCGCTGCCGCTGGCGGTGTTCTTTCAACTGGGCACGGCCATTCCCGAAGTGCAGCAGCGCGCGTATGCGTCGGCGTTGATCTTGACCGCCATCGTGTTGATGGTCAGTCTGGGGTCGCGCTGGCTGGCACGGCGGTTGTCGAAGTACGTGGTGAAATAAGGGCCTCACGCAAAGAGGCCAAGATGCAAAGTTAATAGTTTTCTTGGCGGCTTTGCGGCTTGGCGTGAGGATAAGCATGGACGCACATATTCAAGTTCGAGAGTTAAGCGTAGAGTACGGTGGGCATCCCGCGTTGAAGAACGTCTCGGTGGAGATTCCCAAAGGGCAAATTACGGCCATCATGGGACCGTCGGGCTGCGGCAAGACGACGCTCCTGAAGAGCATGAACCGTTTGCTGGAAGTGCATGACGGCGCGCACATCACCGGCCAGGTGTTGATCGACGAGGTGGATATTTACGATCCCGCCGTCGATGTGACGGACATCCGCAAGAAGACAGGCCTGCTGGCACAGCGACCGTATCCGCTGCCGATGTCGATCTACGACAACGTGGCGTATGGCATGAAGATTCACGGCTTGAAGAAAGGCAAAGATCTCGATCATGCTGTGCAGCATTATCTGGAAATGGCCGGCCTGTGGGGCGAAGTGAAAGGTCGCTTGAAGTCACCCGCCACCCGATTGTCGATCGGACAGCAGCAGCGGCTGTGTCTGGCGCGCGGCCTCGCGGTTGAGCCAGAGATTCTGCTGGGCGACGAGCCGACCTCGGCACTCGATCCGATCTCGGCGCAGCACATCGAGGGCCGCTTGCACGAGTTGAAGCAGCACTACACCATCGTACTGGTGACGCACACGCTGCGACAGGCGAAACGCTTAGCCGATTACGTGATCTTCATGTATCTGGGTGAGGTGGTGGAGCAAGGCCCGGCCCGCGAGGTCTTCTCGAACCCGCAACAACCGCGTACGAAGCAGTTTATCGACGGAGCGATTGGCTAAACGCTGTCACGCCGAGTTTGATCACTGTGAATTGTTCGATCTTTGCCGGTGTGGTATTATCGCAGCCGTGGTAGTGGAGCGTCGACTAACTGATTGAAGAGCCGAGTTGTCGCCAGCACGGCCCGGGTGACCAGCGCGCCATTGCCAGATTGCAGAATCAGTATACAATCAGAACGGTAGGCGGGCGACCAGCAGGCTTGGCCACCCGCCTTATGCTTTCTACCTTAGCAATCCAGGGGCAAGGTTGACTATGACTCACTTTAGGCGAGGGCTACTGACGATCGCGTTTTCGGCGCTGGCTTTGTGGAGCGCATGGCATGGTCTTCGATCGTCGGCGCAGCTAGCGCAGTCGGCTGCGATCAACGCGACCAATGTCATTTACCGTTTTGATCCCAACACCCAGACCTTTATCACGTTTTCATTGCCGGCGGGTAGTTGGCCGACTGACATTGAAGTGCTGGGATCTAACCCCACTCAGGTCTGGGTGGCGGATAACGGTCGTGGACAGCTAACCAGGCTTGTTTTCACCAGCACCTTGGACTATCAGTTGACCCACTTCCCGGTAACGGCCACTGCCGACAATCGGCCTTACCGGCTGGCGCTAAACAGCGGTCGAGTGTGGTTTACCGCCCCGAACACCAATCGCGTTGGCAGACTGGAGCCCGGCTCAGGTCAGGTTGACGAGTTTTTCGGAAATGGTTTGCCAACCAATGCGGGCTTAACCGACATCAAGGTCGCGCTGAATGGCCGGGTGTGGGTGGGTGCCGAAACAGCCCAACGCCTGCTGCGCCTGACGGTCACCTCGACCGTCGTTTATGCTTTCAACTCGTACACAGATACGATCCGGCCTAGTTTTGTGGTAGCGCCGCGGGCGATCGCGCTCGATGGTAATGACTCGGTCTTGATGACAGTGCCCACCGCCCCAACGCCAACCTTGCGTCTGGCATTGTTCGCCCCATCGATTGGTCTATTTCAATGGCCCATTCTTCAAGCGAATAGTTTTCCACTAGACGTGGTCGCTGTTTCCGGCGAAGTGTGGTTCTCAGATCGAGCGCGCAATGAATTGGTACAGATCGAGCTAGGGACACTTGCCAACCTAACTCCGCATGGCCCAATCACAAGACCAACCAGCCTGGCGACCGAGTCGGCCAGCGCTTTCTGGAGCATCCTGCAGACCAGCCCTGCCGCCATTGGCCGCCTGTCCTATGCCGGACTGCCGCCGACTGACACAATTACGTCGTTCAATTTGCCCGACGCCCAGTTCAGTGCTTCAGCCATCGCCGTGGCCGCCGACGGCGGTGTATGGGTCAGTGCTTACCGAGGAAGTTTATACTTGCCTCTAATACGCAAGTCATAATGGGGAGTAATGATGAAGTTGGTTAATTCTTTGTCACAGGCCAAATGGCCCGTCCGTCTGGGCGGACTGGTGATTCTTGTATTAGGCGGGCTTAGTCTAGTGGGCCTGGCGCTAGGGCTGAACTGGTCCGCCCCAGTGCGCGCCCAGGCCAACCCGACTGAAGTAGCTGCGCCCATCAACGTGGCTGCATTCACAGATTCGCCAGCCTATCTTTATCAGTTCAGCCCGGACACGGCTACATTCATCACGCTTAGTTTGCCGCTGAACAGCCGACCAGCAGCCCTGGCAATCGTGACCGGGACACAAGCCGATCGGATCTGGTTCACCTCGCCGAGCCGCAATCGAATTGGGCAAGTCATCTTCACGTCGACCGCCAGTTACACGATCACCGAATACGCTGTGCCCGGCCAGTCGCACGCCATTGCGGCCTCGACCACCGACGTGTGGTTTACGCTGCCACAGCTGGCCCAGGTGGGACACTTGAATGTCGCAAGCGGTTCGATCGTGACCATCGGCTTGTCACTCAGCTCAGGCACATTGTCTGATCTCGCACTGGACAGTCTGGGGCAAGCGTGGGTGGCGCAGCGCGTTGGCGATCACGTGAACGTTGTTGCGTTGAGCACGACACTGGGTGTATCGACGACGTATGTCATTTCGCCCGCCAGTTTCACACCGGGTGGCCTGGTCATCGATCAGTTCGAGCATGTCTGGGTGGCGGCACGTGACGGTGATTTCATCTGGTATGTCAATCCGATGAGCGGCACGGTCGATACGTCGGTGGCACTGGGGGCAGGCCGTCAGCCTGAACGACTGGCGCGCGACACGGCTGGCGAACACCTCTGGGCTGCGTTAACAGGCGCTAACCAGCTGGCGCGCTTGACCCTAACACGAACCGACCCGCCGGAACTTTACACACTGCCGATGACCAACAGTCAACCGGGTCCACTGGCGATCGATGGACTCGATCGAGCCTATGTCGTGCAGCAAGCCAATTCTCATCTGGCGCGTTTGACCTTGACGCCCACGGCCATGTTCGAAGATATTGTGTTGCCCCATCAGGGCGTAACCGCCACGGCTGTCGCCGTCGGGCGCAACAACACCATCTGGACGACGGCTTATTACGAACCGCCAATCCATCGCCTATCATTACCATTGATCGCTCGCAACTACGATTCGCTGGTCCCGGCCTATGGTGTGCAGAATTACTGGGCGCTGACGCCGCAGTATGGCCTGACCCGTATTATCGAATCGAAGGTGAGCTGGGTGCGTTTTCCCGTTTTCTGGAGCAGCATCGAGCCGTCTAACACCACGCCCGAGAATTTCAACTGGAGCGCTGCCGACACCTCGTTGTTAGCGGTCAAGGATACCTCGATCAACCTAATCATTATCCTGGTCGATAACCCCGCCTGGGCCGCGTCGTCTGATAGCGGGCCGGTAAACGATTTGGCCGACCTGAAAGAATTCGTCGGGGCCGTCGTAGCGCGGTATCCGCACGTGAAGCACTGGGAATTCTATAACGAACCCGATCGAGCAGGTCGGTATGGACTGAAGGGCGCAGAGTACGCTGCCATGTTGCAGGCCGTTTATCCTGTAGTAAAGGCCGCTAACCCCTCGGCGCACGTGGTTATGGGCGGCCTGGCACTGGATTGGTTCATCGACGACGGCGGCCCGTTCGATCGCAATTTCTTGCGCGACGTATTGACTCACTGTGCCGGGCCGTGCTTTGATGTGGCGAATTTTCATTACTATCCAGCCTTTCGGATACACTGGGAAGCATATGGCCCGGACATCATCGGCAAGGTCAATTACATACGGCAGATGCTAGCCACTTACAATTACGTGCGGCCAGTGATCAACACCGAGACCAGCTGGCCGTTTGGCACCAACTGGGGCAGTCCTGAATTGCAAGCCCGATATGTCCCCAAGGTGTATGTACGCGGGTTGGCCGCCAACCTGTCTACAGTAACGTGGTTCTCGCTAATCGACGCCGATACCGGCCTGTCCGGACTGATGGACATTCTTCTGAATACCCGCCCGGCCTACGAGGCGCTGCGCGCATTGGTCGATACCATGCCGCAGCCACACTTTGTGCGCACCATCCCGGTGTCAGAAACCGGCTCGTCGTTCATTGAAGCCTATCAGTTTTCGGTAACAGGCCCGGCGGGTATCAAGCGGCTGGACGTTTACTGGTATGATTGCCCGTCAATGGCATCCTATCTGGCCTATCCGTCTGACTGTGATAACGTGGCACCTTTGCGCTTGAACGTGACCCAGATCACCAAGATCGACAAGTTAGGCAACCGACTCCTGGTCAATGATGCGGACGATGGTTACCGTGATGGTTATGTGACCTTTGGGGTGCTGTCCAGCCCGATCTACGTCGAGTACTAGCCATGACCTCCACCCGCCTCATGCACCCCGTCACAACCCGATCACTACAGCTCGGCCTGGTTGTGTGTGTAGTGGTCGGCCTCGGCTTGATCATCACCAGTTTCCTTCAAGCAGCAGTTAGCCGGCCCGATCAGCTGCCGAGCACCATCGGGCAGCCGCTAGCTGCAACTGCTGCGGCTTCTTTTCCCGACTGCCGCTTTGGCGCGGGCGGCGCGATTAGTTCGACGTATGCTATCTCGTCACTCAATCTAGGCTGGTATATGGATTGGGGCACGCAGCTAAATCCTGTCCGCCCTAATGGCGCCGAGTATGTGCAAGTGGTGCGCCTGAAACCAACCGAAGGCGGCTATACTTACACGCCCGGTCTGCCGGCGCTCTACCAGGCTGCCGATCAAAATCCGGGCGCTGTCTGGTTGATCGGCAACGAACCAGACACGATCCAACTCCAAGGTCAAGACAATCTGCCACCAGAAGTCTACGCCCAGGCCTATCACGATCTGTACCAATGGCTCAAGCAGCGCGATTCTTCCGCGCGCATCGGCGCGGGCAGTATCGTGCAACCCACGCCGCTCCGCCTGCAATACCTTGATCTGGTTCTGAACACTTACCGCCAGCTTTACGGCCAGCCGATGCCGGTGGATATCTGGAGCATTCACTCCTATATCCTGCGTGAAATCGATACGTCTGATCCGCAAGCCTGCCTTGACGGGAACTGCACCGAACCGCCTTACGAAATCTGGGGAGCGTTTGTCCCGCCCGGTCTGCTAGGCACCTGGACCCGCGGCGTGTTATACACTTACTCCAATATGTTCGACACGTCGATTTTACGGCAGCGGTTGATCGATTTTCGGACGTGGCTGCGCGATCGGGGTTATCGCGATGTGCCGTTGTACATCACCGAATATGGCACCTTGTTTCCGTATCAGCCGTTTACCAGTGATCCTTACTATGATGAATTTGGCCAGGAGATCACTGAAGCACGTTCGATCACGTTTATGATGCAGACGTTTGATATTTTACGGACCGCCACCGACAGTTCAGTTGGGTATCCAGCCGACGGCAACCGATTGGTACAGCGTTGGTTGTGGTATAGCTTTGATGATACAAAGAAATTTGGCGGACCGTTGTTCAATCCGTTGACCGGCCAGCGCACGGCGCTAGGCAACGCCTGGGCCAGTTATGTGCAAGCCATTTCGCCGACCATCGATCTGCTGGCGGTGCGGGCACAAGGCGACACGCTGCTGCTGCCGGCGGGTCAGACTTCACTGACCGGCACGCTGCGGGCGCAAATCTCAAACATTGGAAATATTTCGACAACAGCGCCGCTGACCGTCACGTTCTATGCCGGGCAGATCGGGCAGGCTGGAAGTCCGATCGGTGCGCCACAGATCGTGACGCGTGGCCTGCAGGGCTGCGCTGATTCGATGGTCGTCACCACAACCTGGCCGAGTTTGC
>JACRBO010000046.1 GCA_016219235.1 Chloroflexota bacterium | reverse complement strand
GCGCTGGCCCTATCCGTTCTTGAAGAAGTAACCGTCATTTGTGCAACCAAGGCTGGCGGTGCCCACACACACTACTATGCAACATGCACTGGCGGCTCTTAGCATGATTCAGATGATGCAACATGCACTGTCGGTTCGCAGGTAATTATCAACGATTTGCTCAGGCGTGCGATGGCGATGGATGAACTCATACAGCACTGTCTCAATGCCGATGCGATGGCCTTTGATGCGAATATCATCCGGCGCGAGAAAGTCGAAATAGTCTTCCAGTTGCATGGTGGCCCTCCCTGCGAAGATTGTAGCGT
Source organism: Chloroflexota bacterium (assembly GCA_016219235.1). Next base: position 5,736 of record JACRBO010000046.1, on the reverse strand, counting down.
TGAAAGGGAGCGGCGTCAACGACTTGCATCCCGCATCCTGCATCTTGCATCCGGTATCGGTGAATAATGCCTGACGAAACGAACCTTTCCGAACGCAAACTCGTCCGTGACCTGATGACGGTCGGCGTGCCGACGTGCCCGCCGACTACGCCCCTCGTCGATCTGGTGCGGCTGATGCTGGAGAAAAACTGGGAAGCCGTGGTCGTCCTCGACGGCGACGAAGGCCACGCGATTGGCGTCGTGGGGCAGGCCGAGATCGTCAGGGCGTATGAGCGCGACGATGCGCGCGCCCTCACGGCGGAGCAGGTCATGCACGAAGGCGTGCCGCAGATCCCGCCCGATGTGCCGTTAACCGTTGCCGCGCAGATGATGCTCGATCAGCATGTGCGCGCGTTCTTCTTGATGCACAACGCGGGCGGCGTCACGTACCCGGCGGCCATGATCACCTATCGGCATCTCATGCGCCACCTCGCCGCGCAGACTGACGACGACCTCAAAGACATGGGCATCGCGGCGGCGCGCAAAGCGCCCTTGCAGCAGTTCATCGAACGGCGCGACGCGGCCAAACGCGCTGCCGACAGCCGGAGAAAATAAACTCTGGACACAGATTGCACAGATGAACACAGATACCCAAAATCTGTGAAATCTGTGTTCATCTGTGTCCTAAACGAGGAGTCAACTATGCCGATTGAAATTCCGAAGGACAAATGGGCGGGTGCAGTCAAATCGATCACCCTCGGCGCGACCGCGGCCGACGGTGGAACCCGATCGAGCGTGGTGACGATCGGCGGCGAGAAGGCATTGCCCTTCATGCACTTCGAAGCCGAGATGCCGCACAGGCCGGCCGTCGCGATCGAGATCAAAGATCGCAAGCCAGACGATTGGTCAGCGCTGCTGCTCGACGTGTGGGGCGACGCCATGAACGATCCGGCAGCGTGGGCGAAAGCGGCCGAAGCGGCAGGGGCTGATCTATTGCAAATGACGCTCAGTCTCACCACTGCCGATGGTTCCCCCAACACCCCCGCGAACGCCGTGGCGGCTGTGAAGGCGGTGCTGGCCGCGACAGGTCTGCCGTTGATCGTGTTCGGGCCGGGGCAGGTCGACATCGACAATGAACTGCTCGTGCCCATCGCGGAAGAGACCAAAGGCGAGCGCCTGGTGTTGGGCATCTGCGAGGACAAGAACTATCGCACCATCGTCGCGACGGCGATGGCGAACGGCCACCTCGTCACGGCGCGCACGGCGATGGATGTCAACCTCGCCAAGCAGCTCAACATCCTCATCAGCGACATGGGCTTGCCGCTCGATCGCGTGATCATGGATCCGACGACGGGCGCGCTGGGCTACGGCATCGAGTACGGCTTCTCGGTGATGGAGCGCCTGCGCATGGCGGCGCTGCAGGGCGACGCGATGACGCAATTGCCCATGATCGTCACGGTCGGCGCGGAAACGTGGAAGACCAAAGAGGCCAAGGTCGGCGAAGGCGTCCCATCGGCGTGGGGTGACTGGACCGAACGCGGCATCAACTGGGAAACGATGACGGCGATCACGCTGCTCGAATCGGGCGCGGACATCGTCGTGCTGCGGCATCCCGAGAGCGTCAAGCGTGTCAAAGCGGCCATTGCTGATCTGATGATGGCTTAACGAGTAACCAGTAACGAGTAACTGGCTCTTACTCATTACTCGTTACTCATTATGAATTTTAAGGAGCAAACGATGGCTCTATCTGGTATTCAGATTTACAAGCTGCTGCCGCAAACCAACTGCAAAGAATGCGGTTTTCCCACCTGTCTCGCCTTCGCAATGAAACTCGCCGCGAAGCAAGTGGAACTCTCGGCGTGCCCGTACGTCAGCGACGCCAGCAAAACGCAACTCGCCGAAAGCGCCGCGCCGCCGCTGCGCCTCATCACGCTCAAGTCCGACGGGCACGAACTCAAGGTCGGCAATGAAGTGGTGTTGTTCCGCCACGAGAAGACCTTCTACAATCGCCCCGGCCTGTTCATCCGAGTGCGCGATGACGAAGATGTCGCCGCGAAAGTGAGCCCCGCCGATCAATTTGCCGTGTCCTACGTGGGCATGGATTTGACGATCGACGGTTTTGCGATTGAAGCGACGGGTGATGGTGCGAAGTTCGCGGCGGCGGTCAAAGCTGTGCGCGCGATCAGCAAGCGCCCGATCGTCCTGATCAGCCCCGACGCGAAGATCATCGCCGCCGGCCTCGATGTGATCAAAGGCGAAAATGCCTTGATTTCAGGCGCAAACGCGACCAATTGGGAAGCGATGGCCGAAGTCGCGAAGCAGTATAAAGTGGCTTTAGTCGTCAGTGCGGATTCGATCGAGGCGGTGGCCGATCTCACTGAAAAGATCAAAGGCAAGGGCGTCGAAGACCTCGTGATCGATCCGGCGGTGAAGAACCTGAGCCAGCTGCTGACGATCAGCACACAGCTGCGCCGCCTCGCGTTGAAGAAGAACGTCCGATCGGTGGGGTATCCGCTCTTCGTCGCGGCGAATGATTCGCTGTTGGCGACGCAAGCCATCGCCAAGTACGCGGGCTTCGTCGTGCTGGATGAGTTTAAGCCGGAGACGGTCTATCCGCTGCTGGTCTTGCGCCAGAACATCTACACCGATCCGCAGAAGCCCATTCAGGTGCTGCCGGGCCTGTACGAGATCAACAGCCCGAAACCGGAATCGCCGGTGCTGGTTACGACCAACTTCAGCATCACCTACTTCAGCGTGGCGAACGAAGTGGAAAGCAGCGGCCTGCCTGCGTGGCTGCTTGTCACCGACGCGGAAGGCATGAGCGTGCTGACGGCGTGGGCGGCGGGCAAGTTCGACGCGGAGCGCATCGCCAAAGCCGTGAAGACGTTCAACGTTGCGGACAAGATCAGCCAGAAGCGTGTGGTATTGCCCGGTCACGTCGCCGTGTTGTCGGGCGAACTGGAAGCGGAACTGCCCGGCTGGGAAATCCGCGTCGGCCCGCGCGAGGCGGTGGATTTGCCGGCTTTCATGAAACAAGCTTTGTAATTGTTGTGCGTCATTGCGAGGAGCATCCTGAGCGAAATGCAGTGAAGTCGAAGGATGCGACGAAGCAATCTCATGTCTGAACGCGAGATTGCTTCGCGTCCTTCGACTCCGCAGCACACAGATGCTGCTCCGCTCAGGATGCTCGCAATGACGGTAGCAAAGGAGGTCAGCCATGTTGACCGAAAACGCAACACGCAACACGCAACACGTACCACGCGAGGTCGAACCGGTCGATCAGGCGCGCTGCGACGACTGCCCGCCCGAGCGCGTGTGCGCGTGGGACTGCGAACAGGGGCAGGGCGTCCTTGAGATCATGATGGGCGAAGCGTTGACGGATGACGCCCGGCGGCCGATCAAGACCGAGCCGGACGTCGAGCCGATCGAACGGGCGTTGTACGAGATATACACGTAATGAGTAACGAGTGACGAGTGAGAAACCATTACTCGTTACTCGTTACTCGTCACTCATCATGACCGAACACCTCGTTACTTTCAACTTAGACGACGCCGCGCTGCAGCCGGCCTTTGTGCCTACGGGCACGCTGTTGACCGAGGCTGCGCATCTGGCCGGCGTCGAGATCACTCAACCGTGCGGCGGGCAGGGGCGCTGCGGCCGTTGCGCGGTGCACGTCACCGGCGGCGATGTCCGCCGTCGCAGCACGCTGCGTTTGACGGCTGAAGATGTGGCCGCGGGTTATACGCTCGCGTGCCAGTCCGTCGTCGAAGGCGATGTCAGCGTGACCGTGCCGCCGCAGGAAAAGATCGAGCGGCGGCTGACGACCGATCGGGTGGTGGCCGAAGTTCAAGTCCCGATCGGCTACGATCCGAAGACGGCGCAGACCATCCAGCGTGTGGCGTTGACGTTGACGCCGCCCTCGCTCGACGATCAAACCGACGACTGGAGCCGCCTGACTACGGCGTTTCGCCAGCAGGCGGGTGTCGATCAAGTGGCCGTGTCGTTACCGCTGCTGCGCCGCCTCGGCCCAATCTTGCGCGACGGCGAATGGAACATCAATGCTGTTTTTGAATCAGAAATCAGCAATCAGAAATCAGAAATCCGTCTCATCGATCTGCGCCTTGATGAACCACCGTTGTTCGGCCTCGCCATCGACATCGGCACGACGACGGTCTCCTGCTGGCTGGTCGATCTGATCAGCGGGCAGGTGGTGGCGCAAGCGGCGGAGTACAACGATCAGATTTCGCGCGGCGAAGATGTCATCTCGCGTATCATCTACGCCGGCAAGAACGGCAGCGGCTTTGAGATGCAGTCGTTGGTGCTGGAGACGATCAACTTCCTGATCAAAAATGTCTGCGAAAAAGCCAAAGCCGATCCGAAGGACATCTTCAAGGCGACGATTGCGGGCAACAGCACGATGGTGCATCTGCTGCTGAACATCCCCGCATCCAGCATCCGGCTTGCGCCGTTCGTCACCACGATCAACCATGTGCCGCTGCTGACGGCGACCGATCTGGGGCTGAAGATCAACCCCGAAGCCACGATCGATTGCCTGCCCGGCGTCGCCAGTTACGTGGGCGCAGACATCACGGCGGGCGTGCTGGCATCGGGCATGGAAGACGGCGAGCAGTTGACGCTGTTCATGGACGTGGGCACCAATGGCGAGATCGTGCTGGGCAATCGCGATTGGCTGGTGACGTGTGCCTGTTCGGCGGGACCGGCCTTTGAAGGCGCGGGCGTCGTCAATGGCATGCGGGCCACCCGCGGCGCGATCGAGGAAGTGTGGATCAACAGCGAGACGCACGAGCCGACCTATCGCGTGATTGGCAACACGAAGCCGCGCGGTATCTGCGGCAGCGGGTTGATTTCGCTGCTGTCGGAGATGTTCGTCACGGGCGTGCTGGACAAGGGCGGCAATTTGAACACGCAACTCATGCCTCACCCCCCGGCCCCCTCTCCCGATTTGGAACAGCACAAATCGAAAGAGGGGGAGCATAGTCTCCCCTCTCCTGAGAACATCGTTTCGTTCTCAGGAGAGTCCCACGGGGAGGCTTCGCACGGGCCGGGGGTGAGGCCGCGAGTTCGATCGGGCGAGCACGGTCTGGAGTATGTCGTGGCCTGGGCGGAAGAAACGTGGCATGGTCACGACATCGTCATGACACACGTCGATGTCGATAACCTGCTCCGCGCCAAAGCGGCGATCTATGCCGGATATAGCGTGCTGGCGGATCGGGTGGGCGTGCCGCTCGAAAGCGTCGAGCGGTTCCTCATCGGCGGCTCGTTTGGCAAGTACATCAATGTTGAAAAAGCGGTGCAGATCGGCCTGCTGCCAGACCTGCCGTGGGATCAATTCGCGTTCCTCGGTAACACGTCGGTGAAGGGCACGTATCTGGCGCTGCTCGATCGGGCCCGGCGCGAGCGCATCAGCGAGATCGCGTCGCGCATGACGTATATCGAACTGTCGGCGGACAACACATTCTACGAAGCGTTTACATCGGCGCTGTTTCTGCCGCACACGGATTTGAGCAAGTTTCCAACAGTCGAAGCCGCACTATCCAAAACGTAATGCGTAGTGCGTAATTACGCATTATGCATTACGCATTATGAATTAGGAGATCACATGTACATCATCGGCGAAAACATTCACATCATTTCCGAGAAGGTGAAAGAGGCGCTGAAGGCGCGCGACGCGAAGTTCTTCCAGGAACTCGCAGTGAAACAGGTGGAAGCCGGCGCGCAGGCGTTGGACATCAATT
>JACRBO010000470.1 GCA_016219235.1 Chloroflexota bacterium | reverse complement strand
TCGCATCCGGCGACTGCGCGATCAATTCGGCGTGCGGGCGCAGCGCTTCGTCGATGGCATCGTAGCCCAGCAAATACGCGGCCACGCGCGGATCGATGATGAGGTACTGAGCTAAGAGTGGCGTGGGTTGATTGGCTTCGCCGCGCATCGCGACAAGGTGATAGCGGCGCAGGGCCGCATCGGCGTCAAAAGCCGATCGGGCCGCCGCGATCCGATCGGGCGGGGCCAGCAGCCGCAACGCCAGATCGACGCGCGGCCGCCGCTTGGTCACATCGTCTTGAACGTAGGCGAACAAACGCTCGAAACGCAAATCGGCCTCGAGCGCGAGGCACAACAGGAGGCAACCAATTTCAAAGGAATTAAGTCCAGCCGATCGCGCGAGGAGCCCCAACCGATCGGTGGCTTTGGTGGTCAGAGTGTGCAGATCGGCGTGGGCGCGTTGAAACTGGGTGGCGATCTCGATGGCGGGCTGCGGCGTAACCAACAGTTGATCGATCTGTTGATCGGACAGATACAGGCCGCGATAGTCGTCCTGGCCCACCGGCACGCCCGCGGCACGCAGACGCGCGATTTCGAGGCGGATCAAGCCCTCGACAATACGTAACCCTTCGCGGACGCCGACTACCGTATCAACCACACCCATCCCCCAACAGGCAAGGCGACTTCGGATTCAGCTGATTTTAACCGGTGTAAGTGGAACGAAGCGACCGTACACAGTCACTATAGCATCGCGTCAAGTGAGTGTCAATCGAAATTGAGTAAGAACTCCATGACAGTTCGCTACGGCTTCAGGCATGGCGCTGGCGCACCGGAGCCGCTGCGATAGCCGCACCACTGATTGGTGCCGCCGTAGTTGCCGTTGAACTGCTGCCCGTTGATCAGGAACCAGGTCAGCGGGCCGGTGGTGCCGTCACTGGTCTTGCGCCAGGTGCCGGTCGCCGTCACGCCGTCGATGGTGCCCTCGACTGTGCCGTTGACGTAGGTGCCGCTAAAGAGGCGACCATCCTGGGCAATCGACATTGCGCCGTCGCAGCCTGTGCACAGCACATTCCAATCGCCGGCGAAGGTAGCCACGCCGCATGGCGCGGGATCGGTCTCGCCTGCACGATGGCCGCACCATGGGCTGATGGCATTATAGTTGCCGCGCCACTTGAGACCCGCGCCGCCAATCCACCAATCGATCGAGCCGGCGGCCCCCCCACGTACCCACGTGCCAGTCAGACGCGAACCGATGACGGTACCTTTGATCGTACCGCTGACGCCAAAGGTGCCCGTCACGACACTGCCACTCTGCGCCAACTCCATCGCGCCGCAAGCGGCCGCGCCACAGTTCGTCTCCCATTTGCCGTTCCACGGGCCGGCGCTGGCCGTAGGCGCCGGTGTGTTCGTTGCAGTCGGCGTAGGTGTGGCCGGCACAACGATCACCACCGTCATACCGCCAAAGATGACGCCGTTGCTGGCTTTCAATCGCCAGCGGCCGGTGTAAGTGCCGGGCGCAGTCGGCGCGACGAGATTGATCGAAATCTCGAGCGTTGCGGCGGGCGCAACGAAATTGATCGGGACGGCGGCCGGGCCGCTGAGTTGGTTGCCGTCGGCAAAGATCAGTTGATAGGTCGCGTCCCAACTGCAGGTGCCCGTATTTCCCACTCGCCAGGTCTTGACGAAGGCCGTTCCCGGCGCGATGACCGAATTATCAGGGATGGTCACATCGGCCACAAACTGTTCTTTGAGGACGCAGCCACCCGGCCCGGTGCCACTGAGCGGTGTTTCGGTTGGCGAAGGCGCAGGCGTCGGTGAAGCATTGGGCGAGGGCGTCACTCTGGCGACCGGTGGCAAGGTCTGGGCCGGCGGCTGAGGGACGGCTGTGTTCACCGGCTGAGGTGTGGCGCCTGTGCTCAACGAACAGGCCAGGCTGGCAATCAACAGGCTTGCGCTTACGGCGATAAGCATTCGGCGTTGACTTGATGACGGCATCCTCTTCTCCTCGCGGCGCTGATTCAATTGGGCGGCGTGTCCATTATACACAGGCCGATACACTCCCCCTTGCCCTATCAGGCCAGTTTTTTCTACGCTCGGTCTTCGATAAGTCGCACAGGATGTTGGCCGGGGCAGCCATTCTCTATTTGAGTTTTGTAAACGGCCTTGTCAGCCGCGCGGGCTCCCACGCCCGCGAAACCGACGGCGTGGGAGCGTCTCTGCTGTCAAATTGAGAATTGCCGGGCTGGGGAAATCACCACACAGGAGGCCGTCACGTGTCATATTGCTTTCATGACCTTTGTCACTAGGGAGTGGGTAATTGTCGTTGTATCATAACGCACGAAGCAACCGCAACGAGTCTAGTGCTGACCTTCCCAGGTCACACATGAGACTGAGTCTCCTCCCTTGGCTGCCGCCCCCCTAGCAACCCCCCGCTGCTAGGGGGGCTGGCCGTTTATTAGGCCGGATTCGAGGATTGTCCTCGTGTCAGGCTTTTCCTTTTCCCCGGTCACACAACAGATCGGACACAGATTTCACAGATTGCCACAGATAGAGCCAAAATCAGTGCCATTGGCGTTCAGCCTGTGTCTTTACTGCACCAGAGCTTTCAGCAGTTTCAGTGTCAGCACTTTGACATTCAGGCCGGATTCGCTGGTCGCTTCAGCGGGTGACATGGGGCCAACGCAGGCGGGGCAGCCTGACTCACAGCGGCAATTGGCGACAATTTCCCGTGCCGAGGCCAGCAATTGATCGTGTAGGTCAAACAGTTCCTGGCTAAAGCCGATGCCGGCCGGAACGCGATCGAAAATGGTCAGCGTCGGCAATTCGGTGAAGGCCGAGCGTGTTTCGGCCAGCACGCCGATGTCGCGCGGATCGCACATCAGGTACAGCGGCGCGATCTCGCCCAGCACATGACCCAGCCCACTCAACGCGCCGCGCACGCCCACCGCCGCTTCAACGCGATGATGACAGGCGCGGCACAGTGTCAGCAAATTCTCCGGCGCATTGGCGATCTTGTCATTGTCGTTCACGCCGCGCCGATAGCCGAACTCGCGGAACGGGCGCAGGTGATGCACATCATGTGATCGTCCCGGTGGTTCGCCTGCGCCGCATTTGCGACAGCGATGCGCGTCACGCTCCAGAATCTCGCTACGGATGCGATCCCAATCAGGGCCATAGTCGTTGGGCGTGAAGATCACGCCTTCGTCAATCAACCGATCGGCCAGCGCCGGCTCGACGCAGAACCAGTAAGCCGTCGTGTGCATCTCTTGTTCGGGCAGCGCAATCTCGCCCCAACCCAACGTCTCGTGCGTGTAGAGTTTGATCTTGCGGAAGCCCGTCGTCAGCCACGACACGCGCACTTCCCCCACGCTCTTGATCGTCGCACCCGCTGCCTCGCGCTGCTCCTCATTTTCGACATCGACGTTGGTGCTGGTGCTGGCCTCGGTGTAGTAATCGACGTGCGCGGGCGTGACAAAGGCCTGGCCGTTGTCCCAATCCAATTTCTCCACCAAAAACGATTGACCTTCGTGAATATAGATCGCACCCGCATGAACGTGTGTCTGCGCCGATTCGCGATCGATCTGCCCGATCGACCGACCGCGCCCCTCCGATCGATCCAGAATCACGATCGTGTCCGCCGTGCCCGTGCGGAGCGATAGGCCGTTGGCCGGATACTGATCGGACATCCAGAAATACCGATCGGGCAGGGCGGGCTTCGGGGCGCTTTGTTTATGCAGGATGCCTTCTTCGACGAGTGCCTCGAGCAATTCATCCGTCTGTTGAAAACGACCGAACTTCTCTCCGGCTTCAAAGGGCAATTCAAACGTCGCACATTTCAAGTGATTGGTGAGGATGATCAAATTATCGGGCGCGACCAGACCGTGTTCGGGCGAACGCTCGAAGAAGTAGCGGGGATGCGTGACGATGAACTGATCGAGCGGCGAGGCGCTGGCGACGATCAACGCCGCCGAGATGTTCGAGCGACGCCCGGCGCGGCCCGCCTGCTGCAAGGTCGACGCGATCGTGCCCGGATAACCCGCCAGCACCGCCACATCGAGTTGGCCGATGTCCACACCTAGTTCGAGCGCGTTAGTAGACACCACGCCGCGAATTGAGCCGTCGCGCAGGCCCTTTTCAATCGTGCGTCGTTCTTCCGCCAGATAACCGCCACGATAGCCATGTACCTTCGCCGGATCGCCGCCGTCACTGGCGATGGCTTCTCGCAGGTAAGTCAACAAGACTTCCGTAGTCAAGCGGGCGCGCGCAAAGACGATCGTTTGCACGTCGGCTTGCAGGCAGCGGGCGGCGAGGTCGCGCGATTGCAAGATCACCGATCGGCGCTGGCCGATGGCGGGATCGATCAGCGGCGGGTTGATCAAGATCCAGTGCTTCTCGCCGCGCGGTGCGCCGTCGTCATCGATCAAGGTGACGGTTTCTTCGATCAGGCGTTCGGCGAGTTGCTGCGGATTCGCGATGGTGGCGGACGATAAAATGAACTGCGGCTGCGAGCCATAGAAATGGCAGATGCGTTTGAGGCGGCGAATGACGTTGGCGAAGTGACTGCCAAAGATGCCGCGATAGGTATGCAGCTCATCGACGACAATGAAGCGCAGCGATTGAAAGAAGGCCGCCCACTGCGTGTGATGCGGCAGGATGCCGGTGTGCAGCATATCGGGATTGGTGATGAGTACACCGCCTGCGCTGCGGGCCGCCTTGCGTTTCTCGCGCGAGGTATCGCCGTCGTAGGCCTGGACAGTGATCGGTTGGCCGAGATCGCCAATCAGTTCATTCAGCGTGACGAGTTGATCGTGCGCCAGCGCCTTGGTTGGAAACAGATACAGCGCGTTCGCTTTGCGATCGTGCAACAACGTATTGAGCACGGGGAGGTTATAGCACAGCGTCTTGCCGGAGGCGGTCGAGGTCACAACAACAGGATTTTGTCCGCGCGCCACAACGTCAACCGCCGCGGCCTGATGCGTGTAAAGTTGATCGATGCCGCGCGCGTTCAGGGCTTGTTTCAAGCGTGAATCAAGCGTAGACGGGAAGGCCGCATACCGCGCAGGCCGATCGGGTACGCGCTCCCACGCGGCCACATCGCGCATGAAGGCGCGATCGGATCGGAATTGGAGGAGAAGGGCTTCGAGTGACATGATTACGATGCAGGATGCACGATGCAAGATGCACGATGCGGGATGCAAGACGCAGGCATTATAGCACGCCCGTTCCTGCATCTTGCCTCCTGCATCCTGCCTCTCTAACACAATGCTAACACTTTGCCAGCACCGCTCTAACACAGGTCGGGTATGCTATCCACAGTTCAGGCGCAGACGCGCCAATCAAAATCAAACTTCAATACTGGGAGGGTTTTACCATGGCTCGCAATTTGATCGTTCGCACCAACCCGTCGTTTATGCCGCTGCGCAACGCAATGGATGCGCTGTTCAACGACTCGTTCGTCAACCCGACTTCGGCCGACTGGTCGACCGTGTGGGGGGTGGGTTCGCGCCTGCCGCTGAACATCTATGCCGACGGCGATGCGTACACGTTTGTGGCGCTTGTGCCCGGCCTTAAGGCTGAGGAACTGACCATCGAAGCTGAAGGCAGCACCGTCAAGATCAGCGGCGAGACGATCACCCCGGCGCTGTCTGGCGACGAGAAGGTCCGCACCCTGCGCAACGAGATCGGCTACGGTAAGTTCAGCCGCGCCTTCGAGATGCCGGACGAGATCGACGCCGACAAGATCGAGGCGAATCTGGAGAACGGCGTGCTGACCCTGCGCGTGCCCAAGGCCGAGGCCGTCAAGCCGCGCACGATTAAGGTTCAGGCGAAGTAGGCTTAGAAGTTGGATGTTGGAAGTTAGAAATTGGAAGAGCCGCCCCGGCCGGGGCGGCTCTTTGTGTTGTACGCCCAGCATGGGCCATGACTTGAGAGTGAAAGTCTCTTATGGGAGTTGATGGCACTAACCATTAGCGGAAGGCAAGGGCGTCACCGTGAGGTGGGGTCTGAAGGAAGCCGGACGCAAACCTGCGGCTTGAGGAACACGAACCGGATGTGAGGCCGTGCGCCCGGACGAGTGGGCAACATACCACGAAGTCCAAGTCATCAAGGGGTAAAGCGGTAAATTCGGCAAGCGTGCAGGGAAGGTCATAGTTCTTATCTGGGGAGACCTGTTGCTCCGTCCGCGAGGACAAGCCGGGTGGCGACAGCCGGGTGAGGCGACAGGAGTCAGCCGAGGCCATAGTACCGTGGCGTCACACGGGAAGGGCCGAACATCAAGGGGATGGGAACTGATTCATGGCACAGTCTGAACAAGGAAAGCCGCAACGGGCGGAGAACCGCCCCCCGACGCGAGGAACTGAAGGTGAAGCCGGAGGTGAGTCGCGCGGAGCTGAGTTCAGCGTGGGGATGAATGAGGGAACATCCGACGGAGGCGGCGCGGCGCTGTGGGCACAGATTTTCAGTCGTGGGAATCTGTTCGCGGCGTTAGCGCGGGTCGAGGCCAACGGGGGTGCGCCGGGCGTGGATGGGTTGACGGTGGAGGCCCTGCGTCCGTACCTGACAGCGCACTGGTTGGAAGTGAGGGCCGCCCTCGACACAGGGAGATACCGTCCTCAGCCGGTACGGCGGGTTGAAATCCCGAAACCGGCGGGGGGCGTGCGACTGTTGGGGATACCGACAGTTCTGGATCGCCTCGTCCAACAGGCGATCGCACAGGTGCTGACCCCGCTGTTTGACTCGCAGTTTTCGGAACACAGTTACGGGTTCCGCCCGAAGCGGAGCGCGCACCAGGCCATTGAAGCGGCTCAAAGTTACCTTGCAGAAGGGTACGAATGGGTGGTGGATATTGACCTGGAGCAGTTCTTTGACCGCGTGAACCACGACGCACTGATGGCGCGGGTGGGGCGCGTGGTGAAAGACCGGCGCGTGAAGCGACTGATTCACCTGTACCTCATCAGCGGCGTGATGGTCGAGGGGGTGGTCATAGCGAGTGACGAAGGGACGCCGCAAGGCGGGCCACTCTCACCGCTGCTCTCGAACATCATGCTGGATGATTTGGACAAGGAGTTAGAACGGCGCGGTCATCGGTTCGTGCGCTATGCGGACGATTGCAACATCTACGTCCGCAGTGCGCGTGCGGGCGAGCGGGTGATGAACGGTGTCAAGCAGTTCATCGAAAAGAAGTTGAAGTTGAAAGTCAACGAGCGCAAGAGCGCGGTGGCGCGGGCCACGGCCCGCAAGTTTCTGGGCTACAGTTTCTTGAAACGGAAAGGTCTCTTTCGGCGGCGGGTCGCAACGCGCAGTCTGGAACGACTGAAAGACAAACTGCGCGACCTCACGCGCCGGACAACCGGCGAACCCTTACCCCGGCTCATCACGCGAGTCAACCGACTCGTCAACGGCTGGGTGGGCTACTACCGGTTGGCCGAGACCCCGACCGTCTTTCAAGAACTGGACGAATGGCTGCGCCACCGATTCCGCCAACTGCTCTGGAAACGCTGGAAACGCCCTAAGACCCGCTACCGGGAACTCGTGGCGCGAGGCGTTCCACCGTCATCGGCTCGTGAGGCGGCGGGCAGTGGTAAAGGCTGCTGGCGACTTTCGGCTTCACCACCTGTGCACCAAGCCTTGAACAACGCCTTCTGGCGCACACAAGGTTTACTCAGTTTCTCCGACCGCTATCAACAACTTCGTTGGACTTGATGAACCGCCGGATGCGGACCCGCATGTCCGGTGGTGTGAGAGGGGGAGCGGGCGACCGCCCCCTCTACTCGATT
>JACRBO010000464.1 GCA_016219235.1 Chloroflexota bacterium | reverse complement strand
CGCTGATGTAGATGGGTTGATCGCCGGGTCGCCAGTCGCCGTAGGTTACGGGGATGGGATGTCCGGCCAGCTCGGCTAGCAGCGCGCCGAACTCTGTCCAGATCGACATGGTGATGTCCGCCCCGCCGCCGATGTTGTAAATCTGTCCGGCGGCCACGTCGATGTGCTCAGCGGCGGCCTGATAGGCGGCCACCAGATCATCGATCCACAACACGTCGCGGACTTGCTTGCCGTTGCCGTAAATCGAGATGGGGCGGCCCAGCCGCGCGGCGATGCAGAAGTGCGCGATCCAGCCTTGATCTTCCACGCCGAATTGACGCAGACCGTAAATGCACGACTGCCGGAACACCACGGTTTTAAGGCCATAAATGCGGGCATAGTCACGCACATATTGATCGCCTGTGCCTTTGGAGCAGCCATACGGCGAGTGGAAATCCAGCAGGCGATCTTCGGGAATGCCCTGTGGCAGATCGCGGTAGCGATAGCGCTGGTCACCTTCCACGATCACAATGTCTTCCATGCCGCCATAGACTTTGTTGGTCGAGGCATAAAACGTAATTGCGCCGGGCGTGTTGGCGCGCACGGCTTCCAGCACGTTAAACGTGCCCAGTGAATTGATTTCAAAATCCTCGCGCGGATTGACGACCGAAGTGGTCACGGCTACCTGCCCGGCCATGTGATAGACCCGATCGGTCCCCGCGGGCAAGGCGGCCCGCAGCGCATCAAAGTCGCGGATGTCACCCTTCACAAACGAGACGCACTCGCCGTGGTTCTGTTGCAGCCAGGCCAGGTTGGAGGCTGTACCGCGCCGCGATAGATTGTCGAAGATAACGACCTGCTCGCCACGCCGCAAATGATGATCGGCCAGGTTGCACCCGATGAAGCCTGCGCCACCCGTAATGAACACTGTCATATTGAGTTCTCCCAGAGTTGGATACATGCTGCTACGAGGAGCAATTATAACGCATTGGATTATGCCCGCGGGTTTGAATGCGGTCTGAATCAGGCAGCGGGCCGATCGGGCGGCGTGGCTCGATCGGTAGGGGCTGCTTCATCGCGCCGCAAGCGATACAGGATTTCTTCCATCAGGCGGCGGCTTTCGCCAATCCGATCGGCTAATAAGCCGAAGATGATCACGAGGAAGCCGACGATCAACGCCATCACGGCGACAATCAGCGATTGGACGTTGCCGGGCAAAGCAAAGTCGTTAGTGATGAAGATGATCAATAAGCGCGCAAACAGAATCGCGGCGACTAGGAGAAATGGTAGCGACAAATAGAAGAAGGTCTTCAGCGGCTCATACGTTGCATACGCGCGCACGATGGTCGCGCCCTGGCGTTTGACAAAGTGCCAGCTGCCGCGATGCAGCTTGGACGGGCGCGTGGGATTGGTGGTGATGGGCAGGTGCGCCACGCACAAGCCGCGCTTGCCGGCCTGAATGAGATTGTCAAGCGTGTACGAAAAATCGGAGGTGACGAACAGCCGCAGGGCCGCCTCGCGGCTGTAGGCGCGGAAGCCGCTGGGTGCGTCTGGCACAGTTGTGCCGCTCGCCATCCGCACGATCCAACTGCCAAAGCGCTCCAGCAGCCGTTTTTGCGGGGAAAAATGTTTGACCTGATCGACCTGCCGGTCGCCAATGACCAGATCGGCCTGCTGATCGAGAATCGGCTTGACCAGGGCGGCGATGTATTCGCCGGGGTATTGATGATCACCATCGGTGTTGACGATCACATCCGCGCCCTGGCGCAGGCACGCGTCCAGGCCGGCTTGAAAGGCAAAGGCCAGGCCGCGATTGCGTCCCAGCGACACGATATGATCGGCCCCGGCGGCCTGCGCTTCGGCCACCGTGCGATCGATCGAGCCGTCGTCGATGATCAGCACTTCGATCGCATCGAAGCCGCGCACGCTGCGCGGCACATCGCGGATGACTTGCGCGATGCTGGCTTCTTCATTGTAGGCGGGAATTTGGACGATGAGTTTCATAGCGAATTCACGCTTGGCTTACGCCCCAGCAGGAAAAAATTGGAGGCGAATTGTTTCCCGGGTAAATGCACCAGTATTCGATCGAAGTTGTACAACACTCGAAAAATCCGCGGTGACATAGTTGGGATGAGCCAGGTCAATGGATCGATAAAGAAATCGAAATAATCAACCTGCACTGCCGTATAGCCCGCAGCTTGCACCAGTTGCCGCATCTCCCGCGGGCTGAGTTCTTCTTCGTCGGGGCTGTGCAGCGCGTCGTAAGTGCGGCGTACCAGAAACTTGGCCAGCCGCAACGCCCGCCACCGGCTGGGATCATACGCAATGAACCAACCACCGGGCCGCAATACCCGGTAGACTTCACACAAGGCGCGCCGGCGCATCTCTGGCGATAGATGGTGCAACACACTCAAGGCAAGGACGACATCCGCTTGATTCGCCGCAATCGGCAGTTCGACCACACCCGCTTGCCCAAACGATAGGGTAGTCGTCCAGCGCTGGTGCGCGCGCTGTTGCCCGGCTGCCGGCCCCGCAAACGATAGATCGAATGCAGTTAAGTGCCATTGCGGATCGGCGAGCAGCTGTTCGATTTCGCCATTACCGCAGCCAATACTCAACACCGTGCGCGCCGCGCTCAGTGACTTAATCTTGTTTTTTAGATAATTCGCCTGGGCCTCACGCAGTGCCTGAAAGCCCGCGCCCGTGTCTAATGCAGCCGCTGCTTGGCTGGTGAAAAACGAGTCATAATAGGTGCGTTCTGAGCGGCGATCAAAATCGGTCATGGCTGATCGATTCTCCGGATGCCTAACATGCTCAGAAAGAATGAGGCGAAGACCGTGTGCGCGCCGAGCACCAACAAGACCATCGCCGCAATGGCGGTGCGAATTTCATACAGCGGCCCCATATCACGCGCCAGCCATTGCGCCAGGATGTAGGCGTCGATGCCAAAACCAATCAAGAATACCACCACGCCAATCAACAGGCCCTTTTCCAGCGAAAAATGCCGCCAGAACCAGTTTAGGAATTTATCTCGGCGATCGTACCGCTCCGTGATGGCGTACGTACGCGCATACACGCCCAGACTGAAAACTTGGAACCCCAGCAGCGCCAGCGAAGCGCCCAGCACCATGAAATGCACATCGTAAGCGTGGCCACCGACCGGCAACGGCCCGGGCCACAACGCCAACACAATCGCCATGCCCAGCAGCCACATGATTAAACCGGGCGCGAATAACAGGTAAGTGGGGCTATATAACAGCATGAATCGCAAATGCCGCCAGCCATCCGGAATCGAGCGCAGTTTCGAACTACCGCCGCGCGGATAATAGGTGATCGGCACTTCGGCAATCTTAAGCCGTTCCTGTGCGGCGCGGATGACCATTTCTGAAGCGAACTCCATGCCCAGTGTGCGTAGCTGCATGCGCTGGGCCGCGTCCCGCGTAAACGCTCGCATGCCGCAGTGCGCGTCAGAAACTTTGGCATGAAACAATATGTTGAGAATGCCGGTCAATACCGGGTTGCCAATATATTGATGCGACCACGGCATAGCGCCCGGCAGAATTTTACCTTTGAAGCGCGACCCCATCACCAGATCGTAGCCCTGATGCAGCGGCTCCAAAAAGCGTCCCGCTTCGTTGAAGTCGTAGGTGTTGTCTGAATCAGCGATGATGATGTATTGACCGCGTGCTTCGGCTATGCCTTTCAGATAGGCGCTGCCATAACCGCGCACCGGCTGATGGATTACACGCGCACCCCTGGCAGCCGCCAGATCGGGTGACCCATCGATCGAGCCATTGTCCACCACGACGACTTCGCCCTCGACCTGCAAGTTTGCCAGGGCGCGCTGCGCGTGTTCGACACACACGCCGATCGTCTCGGCCTCATTCAAACAGGGCATTACAATCGATACCACCGTTGTTGGTGAATCCATTCAGACCTTCCGAACCGTCAGCAGATTTAGGGCCGGGCTATAATTTGATACACCGCCAGCGGCGCGGGCTTCCAAATTTGCACGTCAAAGTGCCGTTGGATAGCTGCCAGACTGTCCCGAAACGGCGGTTGCGTGTCTTCGATGTAATAAACGGGCCGCCCATCCGACAGCAGCTGTGTCACTACGCGGGTCAACGTCTCCTCAAACTCGGGCGGAGGCCCGCTGATACGCCGATAGAACAGTGTGCTGCGTTGGCCGGCTGATCGGACTACATCATTCCAGGCATAGGCTAAGAACACGGCATTCGGTTCACTGTCGACCACGCGTTCGCGTGCAGTTGCTACAACTTGGGCGCTGGCTGCATTGCGGCCCTGCAATTTTGGAACGGTCAGTGTGAGCGCACCGATCAGCGTGAAGGCGATGGCGACAATGATAACGCCGAACATTACTTTGCGCCATGTTGTATGCTGCGCCCATACCGCTCGTACTCCTTGGGCTGCCAGCAACCCGATCGGGGCAAAGAGCGGTAACAAATAGCGTGTATCTACTCCCCGCGGGGCCCACGCGAACACACTACTCAAGCCGAGAAACAGCGCCAGTTGAGTGGCCAGCAACACCCGCGCTTCACGACGTACCACCAGTAGACCAATTCCGCTCAGCACCAGCAGCCAGCTAAAGTTGGACCACAACGTCTCCCCGGCGGCGATTAGCGAATAGCCATCCGCCGGACTGGGACCCAGTGCATACGACAGGCTAAACTGCGGAAACGCAAAGCCATTCGTGGGCGACGAATAGTACGTGCTGACTGGACTCCCGTACAGCCATTGATTGTATGCGCCAATGCCGATCAGCCCCAAGCCGGCCGTAATCGCAAATCCCCAATTCGCCGTCACTTTTAACAGCTGTCGACGCTGCGTGTATAGCGCATATGCGAACAACGGCCCTAAAATCAAGACATTGTAATACTTGATGAAGAAGGTCCAACTGGCCAATAAGCCTGCGGCCATGCCAAGCGTCAGTTGCCCGCCCCGGCTTTGACGGTGTGTCGCCGCAACATAGAGCGTTAACGAACCCAACATGAAACATGTGCCGGGCAGGTCAGCCCAAAACGAGGTGCCCCATTCCAGATGGGTCGGCGCAAACGCGACGATGGCCGCCGCGAGTACTCCGCTCCATCGATCGAACAGCAAGCCGCCGAGTGCATAGGTGAAGATCACGCTGAGTGTACTCAACAACGGCAGAATGACCGCATCGGGCAGCCCCAGCCACTGCGGAATTGCCAGCAGCGCAGGAAAGCCAGGCGGATAGTTAAGGTACAAACGCGCGGGTTCTTCTGGCCGCGCTACGGCAAATGCGGCTAAGGTGAAATAGGGACCATATTGTGCGTTGAGTGATTCTTCAATAGCCGGCCCTTGTCCATGTAGCAGGGCACTGCCGGCCACGCGATAACCCAATGGATCCCAGCCTGTTAAGTCATGTTCGATCAAAGTGGCAGACAGTACAAGGTTGATCACTACAACCAGACCTAACAGGCCTACCGGCAACCAGCGCCTTGCCCGCGGATTGATCCAGCTTGAGTTCATTCACGTTACCTTAGGGTTTTACTATACTGGGCAGCCACACTTGATGGTTGGCGATGAGGATCATGCCCTGCGCTTGATTGTTGCTGAGGTTGGATTCGGTTGTTGCCACTTGGACTTGAGCATAAAACGGATGCAGTCCGACCGG
>JACRBO010000463.1 GCA_016219235.1 Chloroflexota bacterium | reverse complement strand
TGCGGGATCATGGTAATCAACAGTCGAACCACTTCCGTCAGATAACCCAGGCGATGCTGAAGAACTGCCTCACTCAAAATATGGCGGCCTTTGTAATACCAATCGCGACTTTCCCGCGCCGAACCCAGGGCATACTCAAAGAAACGGGCACGATCCTTGCCGGTGCTGCGGGAATATCCTTCTGCGATGTTCGCTCCGATGGAGCCTACCGCGCGATAGAGTTGATCAGATAAGTCCAGCGTGCGCTTATCGAGCATCAATTTCGTGGCATCGAACCAGCATAAGTCAGCAATCAACAGGGCATGGCGATAAGCCTTGACGGTCCATAACACGTCCTCAGTTATTTCCAGTGGAACAGTCTTCAGCCACTCATCGTAATTTGTCGGCATCTCCATCTCGGCTCCTTTCTTGTTGCTCATTACTCGTTACTCGTTACTCATTACTCATCACTTGGGCAAATGACTCAGCACTTCAACACCATTCTCGTTTACGACAATCATATCTTCAATCCTCACGCCGCCCCAGCCCGGAATGTAGATGCCCGGCTCGGCGGTGATCAGCGCGCCGACGGGCAGCCGTTCTTCTTCGGCCAGCCATGACGCGCGCGGGCCTTCGTGCGTGGCCAGGCCGACGCCGTGGCCCAGACTGTGCCCGAAGTATTCGCCGTAGCCCGCCGCCGCGATGATGTCGCGCGCAAAGGCATCCGCCTCTTTGCCGGTCATATTCGCCTTGATGTTGTTGATCGCATTCAGCTGCGCCTTCAGTACGATGTCGTACACTTCGCGAAACTTCGCGTCGGGCGCGCCCAGCACGATCGTGCGTGTGAGGTCCGATCGATACCCGTCGAGTTCCGCGCCCCAATCGATGGTGATCGGCTCGCCCTCTTGAACCGGTCGTCCTCCGGCGTGATAGTGCGGCAGCGCCGCATTCGGCCCCGACGCCACGATCGTATCGAAGGCCAGGGCGGTCGCGCCGTGCGTGCGCATGTGCACTTCCAACTCCCACGCGATCTGCGCCTCGGTCATACCCGGCTCGATCCGCGCCGTGACATCGGCAAAAGCGTTCTCGGCCAGTTCGATGGCGCGGCGCGTCTGCGCGATCTCGTCGGCATCCTTCACCCACCGCACCTGTTCGATCAGGCCGTTGGTTTTGAGCCACTTCACTTTGGGCAGCGCGGTCTTCATCGTTTCAAACAGCGCGACAGTCACCGTGCCGGTCTCAAAGCCCACGCGTTTCGGCGAACCCGCCGCTTCGATCAGGCCGGGCAAAAAATCCTGCGGGCGGCCTTTGGCCTGATACACCGTAAAATCAGGCGCTTGCTGCGCGGCCTGTTCCCAGTAGCGAAAATCCGTCGAGAGAATCGCGTGCCGCTGAGTGATCAACAGCGAACCCGCACTGCCCTTGAACCCCGACAAATACCGCCGGTTCTGCTCTTGCGAAACCAGCAGCGCGGGCAACTTGTTCGCCTTCATCAGGCGGCGCACTTCAGCTAATCGGTTTTGAATGTGACTCATCGCTACCTCACAGTGAAACCATAGATTACACAAACAACACGGATTTCCGTTAAACTGCTTTCCGTGAAATCCGTGTCATCCGTGGTTATGATTAGGCCGCTACCAACTGGGCCTCAGGCAAATCGCCCAGTGAGTATTCATTCTCACACTTGATGCACTTCACCGCCTCGCGGCCCTTCAGCGTCAGCAGGCCGCCGCAGTTTGGACACGGCTGTGGCACCGGCCTATTCCACGACGTGAAGTCGCACGAGTCGGGATCGCCATTCTTGTAATTGGTGCAGCCGTAGAAAATCCGATTGCGCTTCGTCTTCTTCTCGACGATGTCGCCCGTGCCGCACTGCGGGCACTTCACGCCGATCTTCACCAGGAACGGCGCGGTGTAACGGCAGTTCGGGAAATCGCTGCACCCGATGAACTTGCCGTAGCGGCCGTAGCGGATCAACAACGGCTTGCCGCACGTCGGGCACGGCTCGCCCAGTTCTTCCACCATGACCACTTTTTCGATGTTCGCGTCGGCGTGCTCGATGTCCTTCTGGAACGGCTCATAAAACTCGCGGATCACCGGCACCCATTCCTTGGTGCCTTCCGCGATCTCATCCAGTTCTTCTTCCATGCGCGCCGTGAAGTTCACGTCCACCACATCGCCAAAGTATTCCACCAGCATGTCGTTGACGGCGTAACCAACCTCGGTCGGCTGCAGACGTTTGTCCAGTTTCTCGACGTAACCGCGCTTGTCGATCACACCCAGGATCGACGCATACGTGCTGGGTCGCCCGATGCCGTATTCTTCCAACGCCTTCACCAGCGACGCCTCGGTAAAGCGCGGCGGCGGCTCGGTGAAGTGCTGCTCCGGCAGCAGTTGCAGCAGATCGAGCAACTCTTGCGCCGTCAACGGCGGCACGCGCACGTCGTCATCGCCTTCCAGCTTCGCGTCTTCTTCGCGCGCCTCTTCGTACACGGCCAGATAGCCCGCAAACTTCAACGTCGAACCGGTGGCGCGGAACAGATACGGATACACCGCCGTGCCATTCAACGGCACCAATTCCGCAATCGCCCTGGCTTCGCCCGCCGCGATGTCCACCGACACGGTATCAGAAATCGCCGGGTTCATCTGCGACGCCACAAAGCGTTTCCAGATCAAGTCATACAACTTGAAGTCAGTTGCTTCCAGGTATTCTTTTACCGACTCGGGTGTGCGGGCCACGCTCGTCGGGCGGATCGCCTCGTGCGCCTCTTGCGCGTTCTTCGATTTGGTCTTGTACACGGGCGGCTCGTCCGGCAAAAACTCCGCGCCGAATCGATCGCGAATAAACGAGCGGGCTTCCTGCTGCGCCGATTCGGCCACGTTGGTCGAGTCGGTTCGCATGTACGTGATCAAACCGATCAGCCCTTCGTCGCCCAGCGTCTTGCCTTCATACAGCCCTTGCGCGATCGCCATCGTGCGCCGCGCGGCATAGCCCAACTTGCGGCTGGCCTCCTGCTGCAGCGTGCTCGTCGTGAACGGCGCGCTCGGCCTGCGGCGGCGCTCGCCCGTCTTCACGTTCGCCACTTGATACGCGGCCTGTTCCAACTCGGCCACAATCGCGCGCGTATCCGGCTCGTTCTTCAGATCGACATCCTGCCCGTTAATCCTGATCAATTTAGCCGTGAAACTCTGGCGCTTCTTTGGCTCGTGTTTATGATGGCCGTGCAGCTGCTTCGCCAGTTCCGCGCCGATCGACCAGTATTCCACCGGCACAAACGCCTGAATATCACGCTCGCGTTCGACGATCAACCGCAGCGCCACGCTCTGCACCCGGCCGGCGCTGAGGCGGCCGCGAATCTTGCGCCACAACAGCGGGCTGAGTTCGTAGCCCACCAATCGATCGAGAATGCGACGCGCCTGCTGCGCGTTCACCAGCGGCATGTCGATGTCGCGTGGATGGGCGAACGCTTCGCCGATAGCCGACGGTGTGATCTCATGAAACACCACGCGGTGGGTGCGCGCCCGATCGATCCCGGCCGATTCCATGAGGTGCCATGCGATCGCCTCGCCTTCGCGATCAGGGTCGGTCGCCAGATAGATCGAATCCGCGCGATTCGCCAACGCAGTGAGTTCCTTCACCACATCTTTCTTTTCATTCGGCACGCGATACTTCGGCGTGAAGTCATTGTCCACATCTACCGACAGCGTGGAACGCAGCAGATCACGCACGTGACCGACCGACGCTTTGACCGTATACCCTTTACCCAGAAAGCGGCCAACCGTTTTCGCCTTCGTCGGCGATTCAACAATCACCAATTTGCCCACGCGCGGCCCGCTATGCGCCTTCTTCTTAGCATTCTTCTCTGGTTTCGGTTCACGCTTGGGCAGCGCGCTCACATCCGGCTTCGGGACACTCGCGTGTTCGGGCGTCGCGCCCATGCGATACATCGTCGTACCGCACACGGGGCATTTGCCGCGCGTGCCCGCCGTGCCCGTGGCTGTATACTCAGCCTTAGGCTCGGTCATCTCTCGTTTGGTTTTACATTTAACGCAATACGCTTCCATTACTCACCATTTTGATGAGTGACCAGTGACGAGTGAGAAACCGTTGTTCACTCGTCACTCGTCACTCGTCACTTATAGATATTGTTGCTGCCCTTGCTGCTTCAACTCATCCACGATCTTCTTCACGTCCTGCGCGCGATCTTTGGGGCAGATCAACAGCGCGTCGCCGGTATCGATTACGATCAGATCGCGCAGCCCGATCGTCGCCACCAACCGATCGCGGCCAAAGACCAGCGTATTCTTCGTATCAAGGCCCAGATGCTGCGCGTGACGAATCACGTTGTCGTGCTCGTCGCCTTCCAGAATTTCCAGCAGCGTCGCCCACGAACCGATGTCGTTCCAGCCGAATTCAGCCGGAATGACGGCTACATCGCGCGCCTTCTCCATTACGCCATAGTCCACCGTCTGCGCGGCGACTCGCGGCCACACGTCGTTTAGCACCCGCTCGTAATCGGGCGAGTCGAGCACCGCTTCGATTTGCATCAGTTGTTCATAAAACTCCGGCATCGTGCGCGCCAGTTCAGTCAAGAACCGCTCGACCTTCCACACGAACATGCCGCTGTTCCAACTATGTTTACCATCCACGACGAAGCGCTTGGCCGTCACCAGATCGGGCTTCTCGCGGAAAGCCACCACACGATACGCGGCGAAACCGGCCGCGTTCATCAGCCACGAACCGCGTTCGACGTAACCGTAACCCGTTGCCGGTGAACTCGGCGTCACGCCCAGCGTCACCAGATAATCGCGCGCGGCCGTCTCGCCTGCGGCCACCAGCACCTCGCGAAAGCCTGCGTCGTCGCCAATAAAATGATCGGCGGTGAGCACGGCCATAATCGCCTGCGGATCGCGCTTGCGCAGCGTGATCGCGCTCAGCGCAATCGCGGGGGCCGTGCCGCGGCCCATCGGCTCGATCACATAGTTGTGATCGGGCACACCGGTCTGCTCGGCCTTCAACAAGTCCACTTGATCGCGCCCCACGACCACCAACACGTCTTCGGGCTTAAACAAAGGCTGTAACCGTTCAACGGCCAGGCCGAACATCGAGCGTTCGCCGACGAGTGGCAGCACTTGCTTGGGCGACTTCTGCCGCGACAACGGCCACAACCGCGTGCCAACGCCGCCGGCCATGATGAGAGCGTAGTAGTGATTGGTCATCATCAATTCTCAATTCTCAATGCGCAATTCACAATGCACAGTTCACAATTGTGCATTGAGCATTGTGCATTGTGCATTCATTCCACAACATAGTCCGCGCGAGGCTCTCGCGCCACCACATACTGCATGCCCGCCACCTGCCGCACCATGCCTTTGAGTTCCATCACCGCCAGCGTGCTGCTAACCTGTGTGATGGGCAGTTCGCTCGCGCGCACGATCTCGTCCACGTGCGTTGGCTCAGCCGAGATCAGCGCCAACAACTTCGCTTCGGTGGCGTCTTCGGGAATCACGGCGCGCGCTTCGGTGTGCGCGGCGATCATCTTCAAATTGAGCGCTTCCAGCACATCTTCCGCCGACGTGATCAACGTCGCGCCTTCTTTCAGCAATCGATTCGTGCCCAGGCTGGCCCGCGAGAAAATGTTGCCCGGCACCGCGAATACCTCGCGCCCCTGTTCCAGCGCGCGATCGGCGGTGATGAGCGCGCCGCTCGTTTGATCGGCTTCCACCACGATCGTGCCTAATGACAATCCGCTGATGATGCGATTGCGCGCCGGGAAATTGCCGCCCTCCGGTGGCGAACCGACGGGCGTCTCCGTCAACAATGCGCCCTGCTCCATGATGCGCGCCGCAAGTTTGACATGCTGCGGCGGATACACCAGATCGATGCCACAGGCCAGTACCCCGATCGTGCGTCCGCCCGACTTCAAGGCCGCTTCATGCGCGGCCGCATCGATGCCCAGAGCCAGACCGCTCACAATCGTGATACCGTTGCGCGCCAGATCAGCCGACAACGTTTCGGCCGCCTGACGCCCATAAGCGGTGGCCTTGCGCGTCCCCACAATCGCTATCGTCCATTCGCGATCGGATGCGGCAAGTTGGCCCTTCATATACAACACCGGCGGTGCTTCGGGTAGTTGCCGCAATAGCGGCGGATAATCGGGATCGTCCCAGATCAAGATGCGGGCTTTGGCTTTATCGACCCGGTCGAGTTCTTGATCGAGATTGATGCTCTGTCGGGTGTTGATCAGACTTTCGATCGCCCGCCGATCCAGCCCGGCCTCTTTCAGATCGAACATGGCCGCATGCCACGCCTGATCGAGATCGCCGAAGTGATCGATCAGCGCGCGGACTTTGGCCGGTCCGATGCCATACACTCGATTGAAGCCGATCCAGTAACGCAGGTCGTGCATGATCTGCCCTCGTCAAGGGCGTGACTATACCGCAGAATGATCAAAGTCGTCAAGCACAATGGATGGTCACAACCCCGGCAGCAATTCAACCGTCATCGCGGCGGTGGCCAGATCGATCGAGCGGATCACTTCCGATCGGGCGGGCAGCAGCACTTCGCCGCGCTCGCCGTGTACCACATACACATCGTTCGCGCCGGTCGTGATGATCTCAACCACCGTGCCCAGCATCTCGCCCGCGAGCGTGATCACGTTCAGCCCGATGATCTGATCCGCCAGATATTCATCGGCCTCCAGTTGACGCTGTGTGCGTTCGATTAAGATCGGTTGATTATGCAGCGCCTCGGCCTGGGTGCGCGTGTTAACTTCGGCAAGATGCAGCAGCCAGTTGCCCTGATATGGGCGGAAGCTCTGCACTTCATAACGGCGCGGCGGCGCGCCCGCAGACATGGGCGCGCCGACATACACCTGCGTCAGGCGCGCAAAATCGGCGGGGCGATCCGTCATCGGCTGAATCTTCAGATCGCCGCGAATGCCCCAGGCGCGCAGCACGCGCCCGACAATTAAAAAGTTAGGCTCAGGCGGGGGACCACCTGAGCCACGGGTCTGCTTCATTGAGTTAGCCTACACCCGGAAAGTCAACTGGTTAAACGGTAATCGGTCGATCGGTTAATCGGTCACCGGTTGACCAGTTACCAATTGACTAATCACCGGTTGACCAATTACCAATTACAGAATATCCAACGTAACGCGCGTGCCGTCTTTGGCGGCAACCACCCGCAACAGCGATCGGATGGAGTTGGCCACCCGGCCGCCCTTGCCGATCACGCGCCCCATGTCGTCGGGCGCTACCCGCAGTTCCAGCAGCACCGCGCCACCGCGCCGCGTCTCCGTAACCACAACCTCTTCAGGTTGATCGACCAGTCCCTTGACAATGTACTCGACGAGTTGTTTCATCGGTAGTCCAGATGAGCGCGCTGCGCCCAGTGACACAGCGCGCCCGGGATTAACGCTTCTTAGGCTGCTTCTTGGCCTTCTTGCTCGGCACGAAGGTGTCCGGGCGGGTGCGGCCCGTCGACGCTGTCTTGGTCGCAGCGGCGGCGGCTTGCGCCTCAGCCAACACGACCTCAGCCGCTTCGCCCTTCTGCAACCGCTCAAAGCGGCCCAGCGTACCGAGCTTCTTCAGCATTTGCGCCACCGAATCGGTGGGCTGCGCGCCATTCTTCAGATAGTGGTAAGCGCGCTCTTCATTGACTTCGACCGTCTCGGGATTGGTGCGCGGATTATAGCGCCCGATGATCTCGAGGAAACGGCCGTCGCGCGGCCACTCATTCTCGGCGATGACGATACGATACAACGGCTGCTTCTTCGCGCCTACGCGGCGCAAGCGAATTCGTAACACGGTGTTGCTCTCCTTAGATATGAAATTGGATGTTGGAAATTGGATGTCGGAGAAGAGAGGGTGAGGTGATAGGGACCCCAACGCCAACTTCGAACTTCCAATTCTCG
>JACRBO010000045.1 GCA_016219235.1 Chloroflexota bacterium | reverse complement strand
GTGCGTCACTTGCCCCTGCTGCCTCTGCGGGGTACGATTTTCCGAGAAAGGCAGGGGTACGAGATTGCAAGAGTCTACAGCTTTAGGCGGGAATCCAGTCGCCCGACCATCGCTGGCGCCTATCGTCACCCTGGATGCCCGACAAAAACATTCGGGCATGACGTGGCTGTATATCAAAAGTGACACACCATGCTCTCACCGACTGATCCTCTGTCCCTCTTTCGCCTGAAGCCGATTCGCAGTGCGCGCGTGTCGGAGATCAGCGAGACGACGGCGGCCGCACCCGTCGCCGCCGAAGACCGCGTCAACTTCCACATCGGCAATCCGCTGCAAGACCCGCGTTTGTCGTCGGCGTTCCTGCGCATTGCGCTGGGCCTCGACGTGCAGCGCGGCGATCTGCGCGATGCCGATCCCGACGCGCTCCTCGAAGCGCTGGACTGGGACAAGGCCGACAAGCCTAAACTCGAGTTTTTGATTCGCACGATTCAGAAGAGTTCGCCCTACATGCCGCGCGGCGGCTATGCGCGCAAGTCCCCCAACGCTGTAGTCAAAGCGTTTGTCGATTGGCTGGAGCATCAGCAGGATTCGCTGCACTACGACACTGGCGAACAATCCGCGCGGCGCGAGATCATCCTCGCTTCGGGCGGCCTCCACGAAACGTTGCGCGTGCTGTTGTTCGCGCTGTCATCATATCTGGAGATCAAGCCTGCTCGCATTCTGTGCTATCGCTACGAGGTCTTGCCGTCATTGCGAGGAGGGCTTCGCCCGACGAAGCAATCCCAGCTTGATTACACCGAGATTGCTTCGCATCCTTCGACTCCCGCTTCGGCAGGCTCAGCGTCCGCTCACGCCCTATCCGCGGAGCGGGGGCGCGCTGGGCGGGATGCTCGCAATGACGGCATACCCGATCTATTGTTTGAAGACCTGTCCCCTGATGAACGCGTCGCGCGCGAACAGATCGAGTCTTTCCTGATCGAGCAGCCCAACACGCCGACGTTCCTGCTGATCGGCGATCTGTTGGGCGAAGAGACGCGCCGCAAGTTGCGACGACTGAGTGTCGACAAACCGCTGTTTTTCATCGAGGCGAACAACGCGCCGAATCATCTCTCGCTGGCGCGCGAGGCGAAGTTGGTTCAGCGTGTGATCCGCGTGCTGACTCCGGCGATTTTCGCCCCGCAGTGGGACACGCTCTCGACGGTGTTCATCGCAGGCAACGCGGATATTCTGAACGCGATCGAGAATGTGCACTTCAACCTGAAGGGCACGCCGTCTGCGTCTGAGATTGAGTTGCTGAGTTATTTGCTGGAACATCGGCGGCCGGACGCGGACAAAGACCAAACGCCGGAAGCGCCGCAGGTGAAGCCCTCGTTTGAAGGGCTGGCGCTGGGACTGTCGGCGGAGTCGGCGCTGCCGCGTTTGGCCGAACGGATCGAACACTATCTCGATCACGTGCTGAGCGATCACGCGCAAGCATTGGAGCGCACGTTAGCGAACGTGGAGCAGAAGACCACCGTCATGACGCAGCGCATGCAGCAGGTGTGGAACGGCGGCCTCTTCGACGAGTTCTCCACTATCGACGCACGCGAACTGTTCGATCAGATGATCGCCAACGTCGATCAACCCGCGTGGAGTCAGTCGCTGCGCCGCAGTTTCCTCAGCGCCTTCGTGCGACATCAACCGCAGTATCGACCCGAAGCGTGCCTGATCGCCAGCGGATCATCGCGCACGGCACTGGGCATTCTGGGCTTTCACTGCGGCCTCACCGATGTGGTGATCGCCGATCTGAGTTGGTCGTACGAACAGTGTTTTCCCAACGTGCACGCCGTGCCTTTAACGCCGACGCTCGAATTGGATGCGGATGGCTTGATCGCGAAGATCGAAGATTTGTGCCGCAAGGATCCGAATTGGCCGCAGCACGGCGCGGTCGCCGTCAACAATCCGCACAATGCCACGGGCCGCATCTTCGACGAACAGGTGGTGCGCAAACTCATCACCTATTGTTTGCAGCACAACGTCTACGTCGTGGATGACCTCGCTTATCAAAACGTCGCGCCGGTCGATGGGCTGCCGGAGATCAAGACGGCGCGACAGATCGCGGCGGACTTGGTGCATGAAGGCGTCCTCGACGACGCGCAAGCGGATCGCGTGTTGACGGTGCATTCGATGTCGAAGACCGATTGTCTGGCGGGCGCGCGTTTGGCCGTCGTCGAGATTCGTGATGCGGAGTTGCGCGCGCGCTTCGAGGCGTTGAACGCGCCCATTCAGCCCAACCTCGCGGCGGTCTTCATTTGCTATCTGTTCTATCGCAACAGCAATCAGGCCGCGCGCACGTACTGGCATTGGCGCAACGCCATCTTTGCGGATCGCACGCAGGCGTTGATGACGGCGGTGCAAAATCTGCCGCCGGATCGCAATCCGTTTGGGCTGGCGATCATCCCGCCGACGGGCAGCATGTATCCGTTGCTGCGTGTGACGCACTTGCCCGCCGGGCTGTCGCTGGATTGGCTGGCGTCGTCGCTGGCGCGCACCGGCATCGGCCTGCTGCCGCTGGCGACGTTTGCGCGCACGGAAAAAGGCTTTGAAACAGGGCGCACGACGTTCCGTCTGACGCTGGGCGGCGTCGATGGCGCGGAGATTATGCTGGCGAAAACGCGGCGATTGCTGATCGATCTGAATCGCTTGATCGCGGAAGAGGACGCGCGGTATAACCGACAGCCGTTGCCACTGAAAAGCGGACTCAGGGATAAAGCAGAGGCGGCTCCCACGCCGCCGGGTTCGCGGGGGCTACGCACGGAGCCCGCTCTGCTGGGACTGCCCGATCGTAGCAGCCGCGCGATCGAGTTGTCACACGCATGGGACGCGGTGACGGCGCAAATCTTGAAGCGCAGCGAGGCCAATCGGGCCGTAGATTTGCCGCCGATGAGTGGCAAAGACCTGCAACGTGATTTTGTGAAAACGTATGTGCCCGATCGATTATCGATCTTCCGCACGCGCTTGATCGATCGGGCATTGATCAGCGATGAGTTGATGCGACAGGCGGCGAGCGATAAGGGCGACTGGCTGGCCGCGCGGCTCGATCAGGAATTCATGAAAGACTCGCTGGCGCGGCGACAGGAATTGTTTCGCCGCCGCTCTTACGATCGCACCGTGCATCCGACGCAGATGTATTCGCTGCACGCCGAGATGACGCTCGATGCGATCACATCGGCGCTGATCGCGCGGCAGCCCATCGACGCCGCGTGGATCGATCGGGCGGCGAACGATCTGGCGCAGGAGTATCTGGGGCAGAATGTCGCGATCACATCGGAACACGAGGCCGATGAAATCCTGCTCGACCTGGGGATGTTGATCGCGGGCGAAGATTACGCGGGCCTGTTCACGGACGCGACGTTGACGCCGCTGCTGTCGTTCTGGAGCGATTGGGATGGCAGCAATCGCCCATCAGGTCAGGGGCATCGATTGATTGCGGCGGTGGTGATGGAGAACGTGCGACGTTTGAGCGGCATCCTGAATTTGCTGCGACAGACTGATCCCAGTGTGACGGTGAGTCCTGAGTTGTTGGCTGAACTGGAAGTGCTGCCGCAACAGGATCAACGTTTCGCCGAAGTGCTGAATGCCATCACGGGCTTGACGCATCAACTGGAGCAGCGCTATCGCGGCGTGCTGCCGTTTTCGTTCGATGCCACACCGCTGCAAAGACTCGCGACGCGGATGCACCTGCGGCGCGATCCGGCGCGCGTGCTGTGGCAGCACAACGACCGCTACGAACACAAGATGCTGGAATTGCGGCAGCAGCGCCGCACCACGCTGGAGTATTACTTTGCACTGAACAAGCAACTGCGCAAACAACTGCACGCGCTGATTCCGGCCATTCAGGCGAACCGCAACTCCGACAAACTCCTGCGGGCCGTGGTGGGCTATCGGGATATTTTGCAGCGCGCCGTGATTACGCCCCGCATCGGGCAGAGCATGATCGCCGCGCGCGATCAATTTGCCATCAACACCACCGTCTTCAACATGCACGAAATCAACGCGATTTCGGGCAAATACGGCAATCCCGGCATGGCGCTGGCGATGCAAGTCAGTTTATCCACCAAACCCGAAGCGCTGATCGCGCTCGATCGCAAGCTGCGCATTCAGGGCGAGCAAACGCGGCGCGATCATCCTTCGACCGAACTGCCGTCGATCTGGTTGATCCCCTTGTTTGAAGACATCGAGACGGTCCGCGATGTGCGCAGCTATCTCGATCGGGTGTGGGAGTATGCCGCGCAAAGCCGCACGACCACGCAATCACCGCAAGACCGTTTTGCGGACATCATCCCGGAAGTGTTCATCGCGGGATCGGACCTGAGCCAGCAAGTGAGTCAGGCGCGCAGCGCGTTCTTGTATCGCAAAGCGAAATATGATCTGCAAGCGTGGCTGGCCGAACGGCAAGTGGCCGAAGCGGTGCGCATCAAGCTGGGCAGCGGCGAACCGATGCAGCGGCAGGGCGGCTACTATTCGCGCGTGGCGGGGCAACCGGCCTTCATTCGATCGGAAGACAATCGCCGCCGCTTCGTCGCGCATCTGCCCGCCGCCGCGAGGCAGAGCACCGCGTATGCGGTGACGCCGCTGCAAGGCATTTTTCTGGGCCGCGATTTGCGCACCTTCCAGAGCAACTTGTCCGAACAGCTGCGCGGCTTGCCCGTGCGCGAGTTGGTGAGTTTGCTCTATCACGTGCGCGAGGCGCAGCGCAGCCATCGCCGCGATCTGATCCGCGCCGCCGAGACGATCGCGGAAAGCCGACTGAGCGCGCAAAGCCGCAGCGTGCAAGAGTTGGAACGACTCACGATCGGGATGCGAGAGAGCCTGTATGAAGGTTTCCTCGACGAATTGACCGAGAATTTCAGGCATATTTTGTATGGCCGCGAAGAAGACGTGATCGGCCTGCACATCATTTCGTACTTCATCGGCCGCTCCAGTCCGCAGTGGCGCGATCGGCCCACGTCGCGGCGCACGCCCGGCAGTGGCGCGGAACGCGGCCAGCAAATTCTGGCCAACATCGCGGAGATCATTCCGCTGGCGAAGCAGGGCAGTCTGCTGCGCGCCATCGCACACAATCAGGCGCAGTCGGTGGTGCTGGGCGTCAATCAACTGACCACCGGCCTGTACCGCGCGCTGGAACGCTTCGCGCAAAAATCGTTTGCCGAGGCCGAGCGTGAGCGCATGATCGCGGAGCGCCTACTGCCGCACCTGCCCGTGTACGAAATCCTCAGCACGCTGCGGCTGTATCAAGACTGGCAAGGCGACGTGCTCAAGCGCATCGAACCCGCATTTCCCGCGGGCAATTCGGCCTTTGTGGCGCTGCGCGAAGACAACGATGCGCGCCAGCGTTATCTGCCGCTGTTCCAGCAGGAACTCTTGCGGCGGCACGGCGTCAACGTCAACGACTTCTTCACCGACGGCGTCTTTATCCCCGACATCCTGCCCGCGCTGCGGCCCGATCTGGCCGTGCTGTTGCAGGCCGATCTCTTCAACACCGATATTGATCGCATGCTCGATCACGTCGCCGGGCGCGTGGATGAGGCGTGGCGCGCAGAGGCCAGCCGATTGCTCCAGCAGCCCCGACAGATCCAGCACTGGCGATCGATCATCTGGGACGTGATGGGCGATTCGATCTATCAGCGGGTGCAGAGCTTCACCGAACTGGCGACGGCGCTGTACGGCTTCTCCGCCAACCGATCGGCTGCGGCGGCCTCAACAGCCGCCCGTGGCGCGAAGTTGACGCCCGCGCTGGCGGGCTTCTTCCGCACGGCTCGCGCCGACGATGAGATGCGCAACTTCCTGATGGGCGCGCTGGAATATCTCGGCTCCGTGGCAGAGGGCAACATCGAGGTGCCGGTCGCCATCATCCGCGCGATGAACGATGTGGAGCGCCTCGCGCAGATCGAGGAGAGCGCCCTGCCGCCGGAGAAGATGGATGTGCTGCGGCATGCGCTGTTGCAGATCGCGAGGTTGGCGGGGGAGAATGGATAAGGCGCTGGTTTGACTCTGAGGACGCAATGACGCTACAATCAGGCTGGAAGTTTGCGGATATCGATAAGTTGTTGCAGTAAGGTTGACCCAGCGCATAATTCTGCCGTTTGCTCCACAATCAGATAGGTCAGATGAAGTGTGAAAACAAAGAAATCAAAACCTAGTCGAGAATTGGAAGAGGCAGTTTATAGCTTTGCGAAATCTCTCGACACGTCGGCAGAAGTCATATTTGATCATCATGTGCCAGATCGCGATACAGGCACATTGCGGCAATGCGATGTCTGGATCAATGCGAAGTTTGGCAACCATTGGCCCATATCCATACTGGTGAGTTGCAAATATCACGGAAGAAAACTGAATATCAGTGATATAGATACATTCTGTAATGAAGTGAGGTCAACAAGTGCCAGCACGGGTGTGATTTATAGTGCCGCTGGCTTCACTAAGTCAGCACTCATGAAGGCAAGAACGAATGCCCTTGCTTGCTGCCGCCTGTACAGGAATGAACCGGCGGACATCCCCCAATCGATCTGGCCGGAGTTTTTTCTGTGTAAGTCAAGTATTACATTACGATGGCTAACAGATACTTCAATACCTGGACTGCAGGTCTGGAATGATGTATTTGACATCCGTGATAAGTCTGATAGTAGCACCACTATCCTTGATATTATCTCCGATGTATTTGTTCAGGGTCAAGAACAATCTCATCTAGCTAAAAAAGACGCATCGTTTCCAGAAGACTGGACCAGAAAACTACAGTTTTCTCTGGTGGGGAGCGAAGAGCTGAGAATCCAAATCGTTCTTCACTGGAGAAAATTTCATGGACGAATGGAAGCGAAGTTAGTGAATGGTTCATACTGCTTCTTGGACGACTCATTCAAGGGACACGTGACACTACCGTTTATCGCAGGAGACCAACCCGGTGAGGGGTGGGAAGAGATTCCAGCTGAGAGTCTGAGTTTGCCTGCAAAAAGAGTTCTTGCAGTCGAGACGACAAATGATGTGAGGCAAACGTTGCGAGATACACTTGGATTAACCTCTTTGATCAGCACGTGATTTCTATAGACTGGGCGCCACCCACCCCGTCGTGGCGTGGGAATAAGTGGCGGCAGGGAAGTCATCAGCGGACTTTGAAGCGGACAAACGGACGGAATCGGACGCGCGCTCAGTGGTGTTTCCAGCAGGTGCGCTCATAAGGAGAGAAAGCAATGGAACCAATCTTCGATCGAAATGGCCAAGTTGTTGCATGGCTCCATCTTGAAGACATTTATCATCTCAATGGTAAGCACGCCGCAGTCCTAAATGCTGGTAACATTTACGGTCACAATGGTCAACACTTGGGTATCTTGGTTAATGGTTTTTTTAGGGATCACGCTGGGGGAGCTGTTGCGTTTGTGAGTGGCGCAACCGGCGGACCAATCTTGCCTATCACGGCAATTTCACCGATTTCTCCTATACCCTCCATTCCCCCTATTCCGGCTATCCCTTCAATTCCACCGATACCTGCGATCCCGGCCTTAAGCTGGGCGCGCACGTCGTGGCAGCAATTCATCAATGGCTAATGCCCAGCCAGTCCGTTCGCTGCCCACCCGCCGATGCCGTCGCGGATGAGGGACGGCAGGGAGGCGGATGTGGGCGTTCAGCGGATGGTAGCGGATAAGCGGATGCGAGCCGTCAGCGGACTTTGAAGCGGACAAACGGACAGAATCGGACGCGGTGTCAACGAATAGGCATCGAATCCACGAATGCGCAGTCGGCGGCCATCCAGACCTCGCAGGTTTTGAGCGACCATCAGGCATCGGCGGACAGTCGAGAGATACGTCCGGCCAGCATCGCCAGCCAGCCTGTTAAAACCTTCGAGGTCTCATACGGACGCGTCGCGGATGTGGGGCGGCAGTGAGCCGTCAGCGGACTTTGAAACGGACAAACGGACAGAATCGGACGCGCGCTTTGTAGCCTTAATCGTTCAACACAGTGAGAATGCTATGACTAGCTTGCACTACATCAATTCCAAGTTGTCTGATGCCATCACTATTTTGACCATCGACGAAGGCGATGCGCGAACACGGCTGGCCAAGGTTTTGCCGAAAATTAAGGTGCTTTCTACATCAGGCTTTCCTGTTGAATTACAAAAGGACTTTGATTGGGTGAAATCAACGATGCAGCGTGGTATTGGCGTCACTGCACCCGGATGGCCTCCTCCGGCCAAGCTAACGGGGATAACGAATGCTACGGCTAGCAAAGTGATACAAAAGATTGTGGATATACAGTACAAAATAGATCTGTTAGTAGATTCAGAGATCGAATCATAAGTTTCCATGTGAGGGCGATCCTCCCCGCCGATGCCGCCGTGAATGAGGGCCGGCAAGGGGCCGCCAACGGACTTTGAAGCGGACAAACGGACAGAATCGGACGCGGTGTCAACGAATGTGCAACGAATCCACGAATGCGCAGTCGGCGGCCATCAAGACCTCGAAGGTTTTGTGCGATCATCAGGCATCGGCTGACAATCGATCGATACGTTCGGTCAGCCTCGCCAGCCAGCCTGTTAAAACCTTCGAGGTCTCACGGTCGCGGATGAAGGTCGTCAGCGGATGGTGAGGCGGATAAGCGGATGCGCGCTCGGCAGCCAGCAAGACCTCGAAGATTTTGAGCGACGAACCGGCATCTGCGGGCAATCGCTCCGCGTCGCAGGTGTTTTGCTCCTCGCTTTTCCACCTATTGCCATTTCCAAAAATTCTGGCTATAATCTAGCCAGATATGCGCTACGCGATCATCCTATCACCCGAAGCGGTTGAAGATTTGGGGCACCTCAAGGCGAACCTGCGCGCCAGCGTGCGGGACGCGTTTGAAACGCATTTGAGGCATTCGCCGACTAAGGTGAGCAAGAGCCGCATCAAACGATTGCGCGGCTTGAAGCGGCCACAATATCGATTACGGATTGGCGACATTCGCGTGTATTACGATGTGATCGAAACTAGCGTTGAGATCGTTGCTATCGTCAGCAAGGCAGAATCTGCTGACTGGCTGGCACGGGTAGGAGAAGAGGCATGAAACAGGTTGCGTTGTCTGAAGTCAAAGATGATTTGTCCAAATACCTGCGGCTGGCCGAGAAGGAAGAAGTAATCATCACCCGTCATGGCAAGCCGGCGGGCATTCTGATCGGGTTCGAGTCGGAAGATGAATGGTTTGAATACCGGCTCGAACATGATCCGGTGTTCCTGCAACGGGTTGAGCAGGCGCGACAAAGTTTACGCGCCGGTCGCGGTGTGAAGTTGGAAGACATTCAAGCGTGAGGGACACATGAATCAGAAAACCGTCTGGCAGGGTTTCTCCAGCCTCCCGCCGGAAGCGCAGCAGCAAGTCATGGACTTCATCGCGTTTCTGCAGACGCGCTACGCGGCAGTGGCCGCTCGCCCGCGCAAATCGATCAAGCCCGCACCGTTGAAGCAGGAAGACTTCATCGGCATGTGGCGGCAGCGCGAGGATTTGCAGGACAGCACGACGTGGGTTAGAAAGGCCAGAACCGCCGAGTGGGGAAAGTCGTAGAGAATTCTCAGCGATAACGCCGTCGCAGGACACGTTTCGTCGGACGCGCGCGTAGGGGCGAGGCATTCGCACACGAATTCGCGTTAACCGGGATACCGGACGCGGCGTTGCTATCGATCAAACCAGTATTCTATGGCGAATGCCTCGCCCCTACCATTGCCCTCACAACAAAACCAGCCGCCGAGGATCACTCCTCGGCGGCTGATGTGCGTTAAAGACCTGACAGGTGGCGCACAACCGGTTGAACAACTCGCTACACTTGCGCCACCTGTCAGGTCTTGACTGACTACGGATTGTCGGGCGTGGACGTCGTCTTGCGCACGGCCTTCTTGCGCTCGCTCTTGCGCACCGCGCCCGCCATCTCGTACTGGTTGCTGTCCTTGCCGTACGTCACCCCCACGCCGTCCAGCATCCGCTCACTGAGCGCGGCGAGTGCCTTTTCACCGGCGGTGATGTCGTTGGCCAGCGCGTCGATTTCGGAGAGCAGGTTGTTGTGCTGATTGAGCTTAACCTGCAAGGCGGTGATCTGGGTTTGATAGGCCGGCAAGGTAAGGCCACTCCCCAGGTCCAGGGCAACATCGATGGAGGCCAGGTTGGTGGCCCGCTGCTGAGCTTTCTCCAACTCTTTGGAACTGCGCTTTAGTCGAGACACGATTGATCTTCTCCTTAGAAGAACGAGATAAGTGAATTCTAGTACAAATCGATCGGGTAAGTCAAATCAAGGGGCGGTCGATGAGCAAACGACAGAGACGTGGCTGAAGCGTTCGTGGCAGCCATCTACCCGGCAGTGACTTCCGGGTTCCTGTGATCGACTTCCGGGTACTCGTGATCGACTTCCGAGAACCCGGCAGCGACCCACGAATACCCGTTGGTGACTTCCGGGTTCTCCTGATCGACTGCTGGGTACTCCTGATCGACTTCCGGGAACCCGTCATAGACTTCTGGGTACTTGTTGGCGACTTCCGAGTACCCGCCGGTGACTTCTGAGAACCCGTTGGTGACTTCCGGGTACTCGTCATCGACTTCCGGGTTCCTGTCAGCGATTTCCGGGTACTTGTCGGAACCTTGCTTTGTCAGGCTGGGCGAAACATCCGGTTTGCAGCGGGCGCTGGCTTGACATCCATAAACAAATTGTTTATCATTCAAGCATGATTCGGTCGTTCGTGGATAGCGAAGCGGAACACTTTTACCAGACCGGCAAGTCGCGCCGGTTCCCCACTGCGATCCACAAACGCGCCGCGATGCGACTCACACAGTTGAATGCGGCCACCCGTCCCGAAGATTTGCGCCTGCCGCCCTCGAACCGGCTGGAGGCTCTGAAGCATGGTCGCAGCGGGCAATGGAGTATCCGAATCAATGACCAATGGCGAATCTGTTTTCGGTTCGAAAACGGCGACGCCTTTGACGTTGAGATCGTCGATTATCACTGAACCGAGGCCAAAATGATCAAGAGTGGTTTGCCGCCCATCCATCCCGGCGAATTCCTGGCTGAAACGCTAACAGAATTGGGCGTTTCCCAGGCGCAATTCGCGCGCGCGATCGGTGTCTCGCCGATGCGGGTGTCGCACGTCATTAACCGCACTCGGCCGGTGACCGCGGAACTGGCCTTGCTGTTTGGCCGCGCCCTGGATCAGTCGCCGCAATACTGGCTCAACCTGCAAGCGGCTTATGACCTGAAGGTTGCTGAGGTGATCATCCGCAAACAGTTGCAGACCGTTACCCGGTTGGCTTCGGCTTAGCGGTGTCCGGCGGATACGCTGCACGGCACACATTCCGTCGGACGCGCACTTGGCGGTAGTGTGTGGCGGGTAATGTCAAGTCGTGGGGGGCCAATCAGTTGATCGGGGGAGCAATCATGCAAAGCACAGCCCAAACCGTCGACGAGTATCTCAAGGAAGTGGCCGCCAATCCGCAGACAGCCGATCGGCTAGCGGCCCTTCAGCGACTCCGCCGCCTGTGCCGGAAGCATCTGCGCGGCTATGAAGAAAGCATGCTGTATGGCGGGCCGTGCTACAGCCGCGCGGGCATCGCCGAAGTCGGCTTTGCCAGTCAAAAGAATAACATTGCCTTGTACATCCTCCGCAAGGATGTGCTCGACGCCTATCGTGCTGAATTTCCCCCTTCCACAATTGGCAAGGGCTGCATCCGCTATCGCAATCCTGCTAAGATTGATTTTGGAGTGGTTGAGAAAATGCTGATTGCGACCAGGCAAGCCGACGGCCCAATCTGCTGATCACAGGCTAACACGGACACCTGCTTCGGCAGGCGTCAAGCACCTTGATTCCCATCAGACCGAGGTTCACCATGTCCAACACTCTGTCTCCTGTACTTGAAACACCGCGTCTCTGCCTGCGCCCGATGCAACCGGACGACATCGACGATCTGCTGCTCATCTTTACCGATGTCAGGGTCATGGCCGCCTTTGACAGCGCGCCGTTCGATCGTCCGGCGATGACGCGCTGGCTTCAGCGTAATCTGGATCATCAGGTTCAATATGGCTACGGACTCTTCTCGGTCATCTTCAAAACGAACGATCTGCTGATCGGCGATTGCGG
>JACRBO010000044.1 GCA_016219235.1 Chloroflexota bacterium | reverse complement strand
TCGCGCTCGCGGCCTGGGACACCCCGACCGCTCCCGCGGCGCCCACCACGGCCCCGCTTCCCACCCAGCGGCCCATCCTCCAACCCCCCGTTACGCCGATCGCGTCCCCAACTTTAGCGCCAACAGCGACTCCGGTCGCTACGGCTGCCCCCACCCCGGACAGCCGCATCATGACGACCTTCGCCGCCGATGTGAATCCGTTGACGGGCGAAAAAGTGGCCGATCCTACTGTGTTGAATCGCCGGCCGCTCGCCATCAAGATCGGCAACTCCATCGAGATTGGTGTCCGCCCACAGGCCGGGGCCAGCTTCGCCGATTGGGTGATCGAGCACGAATCAGAAGGCGGCATCCCGCGCTGGACCGCCATCTTCTACAGTCAAACGCCCGCGCGCGTCGGCGGCACCCGATCGTGCCGCATCATCGATACCGAGATCCCTGCGATCTTCAGTTCGCTGCTGGCCTGCTCGGGCATGTCCGGCGGCACGCGCGAGTATTACATCAAGCCCAGCGATTTCAATCAGGAAAAGCGCTTCTTTACGCCCGATTTTGGCGACTACACGCCGATGTTCTATCGAAGCGATAACGCCGCGCCGCCGCACAATCTCTATGTCGTGCCCGCCGAAATCTGGAAGGAAGCCGAGGCGCGTGGCTCCGATGCGAAACCCACCATCACGGGCCTGGCATTCGCCGCCCAACCGATCGTGCCCGGGCAACCCGCCGGTGACGTGAAGTTGAAGTACGGCTCCGAAACCATCAACTGGAAGTATGATCCCACATCGACCACGTGTGGCTCACTCGCCGGTTGTTATTTGCGCTGGGGCGCGGGCGTGGCCCAAAGCGACAGCCTGAACGGCCAACAACTGAGCGCCGCCAACGTCCTGGTCATCTACGCCCATCATGTCGAAGACGGGCGTTTTCTCGAAGAAGACTACGGCGCGTTCAAAGCCTTTGGCATCCAGATTCAACTGTGGAACAGCGGATCGTTCAAACTGTTCCGCGATGGCCAGGTCTTTGAAGGCACGTGGTCGCGCACCGAGCGCAATCAGATGTTAAAGTTCATGGATGCCGCCGGCAACCTGCTGCCGTTGAAGCCCGGCAAATCCTGGATCGAACTGCAGCGGCTGGATGCACCGATCACCGTTACGCCGTAAGGCGGCCTGGAAAACGGCCCAGCTACCCGACAATAGTTTAACTCAAAGCCGTCGCGGATAGTATTGCAAAGCCGTTACAGTTTGGTTGCTCATGAAATAAAAAGACCTGCCAGGCCGCAAAAACCTGGCAGGTCCCTATCATTCGCCTACGCCGCCCGAATTACGTCCAAACCGCCCATGTACGGGCGCAACACCTCCGGCACGATCACACTGCCATCGGCCTGCTGATAGTTCTCTAGCACCGCGATCATCACCCGCGGCAGCGCCAGCCCTGAGCCATTCAGCGTGTGGACGTATTCAGCCTTAGCGCCACGCCGCGCGTCCCGCTTGAATTTGATGTTGGCCCGCCGCGCCTGAAAATCCTTGAAGTTGCTGCACGATGACACTTCCAGCCACTCATCGCAGCCCGGCGCCCACAGCTCGATGTCGTACTTAACCGCAGCTGTAAACGATAGATCGCCCGTTACCATCTGGATGATGCGATGCGGAATCTTCAACAACCGCGCGATCTCCTCGGCGTTATCGATCAACTTTGCCAGTTCATCCAGGCTGCTCTCCGGCGTGCAGAACTTGACCATCTCCACTTTGTCGAACTGGTGCCCGCGCTTGATGCCGCGCGTATCGCGCCCGGCCGACATCTGTTCGCGCCGGAAGCAGGCCGTGTAGGCGACGTGATTGATCGGGAGTTTCGCGCCGTCCAGAATCTCGCCCGCGTACATGTTCGTCACGGGTACTTCGGCCGTCGGGATCAGCCACAGATCATCCACTTGATCGAAGTATTGATTCTCAGCAAACTTGGGCAGCTGCCCCGTGCCGATCAGCGTCTCGCGCTTCACCAGATACGGCGGATACACTTCCGTATACCCCTGCCCGATGTGCACATCCAGCATGAAGCTGATGAGCGCGCGCTGCAACCTGGCGCCCGCGCCAATGAGCATGTAGAAGCGCGTGCCGCTGACTTTGACGCCGCGTTCAAAATCGATGATGCCCAAGGCCGTGCCTAAGTCCCAATGCGGTTTCGGCTCGAAGCCAAAGTCTTGGG
>JACRBO010000462.1 GCA_016219235.1 Chloroflexota bacterium | reverse complement strand
TATCGATTAGCCATCATCGGTTTTGGCAATGTGGGCCAGGGCTTCGCGTCGATCCTGCGCGACAGGGGCGACGAACTGGCGCAGCGTTTCGGCGCGCGCTTTCAGATCGTGGCCGTGTGCGATTTGCTCAAAGGCAGCGTGCATGATCCGAAAGGCTTCGCTCCGGCAGTGTTGCTCGACTCGATCGCAGCCACCACCACCCTCAATCGAGTTGCCGCGCCCGATCGGGGCTGGAACGCCCTCGAGACAATCGAACGCAGCAACGCCGACATCGTGATTGAACTCAGCTACACCGATCTAAAAACGGGCGAACCGGCCATCACCCATTTACGCCGCGCGCTGGAACTGGGCAAGCACGTCATTACGACCAACAAAGGCCCGATCGCGCTGAAATACCCTGAATTAAAGGCGTTGGCAGACGCGCACCACGTCGAGATCGGCGCGGAAGGCACGGTGATGAGCGGCACACCGTCGCTGCGCATGGCGCAGGAATTGCTGGCGGGCGCGGGCGTGCGCAAAGTGCAGGGCATCGTCAACGGCACGACGAATTACATCCTGACGCAGATGGAAGCGGGCGCGCCCTACGCCGATGCGTTGAAAGACGCGCAGGCCAAAGGCTACGCCGAAGCCGATCCAACCGGCGACGTGGAAGGCTTCGATGCGGCGGGCAAAGTCGTCATCATGGCGAATCTGTTGATGGGGCAAGCGCTGACGTTGAACGACGTTGATCGCACCGGCATTACGCGCCTCACGCCCGATGACATTGCGCAAGCGAAGGCGGCCGGCGAGCGTTGGAAACTGATCGGGCGCGTGGAATCGCTCGAGGGCAAGATGATCGCCAGCGTGAAGCCCACGCGCTTGCCCATCACGCATCCGCTCGCCTCCGTCGGCGGCGCAACGAACGCCATCACCTTCACGACCGATCTGTTGGGCGACGTGACGCTGATCGGGCCGGGCGCAGGCCGCATCGAAACGGGTTATGCGATCATTGGCGATCTATTGGCGATTCATCGTAAGCAGCAGAAATAACGAGTAATGAGTGACGAGTAAATTACTCATTACTCGTTACTCATTATCCATCCCACCACCCCTCACAAGGAGATATTCAATGACCACCACCCCGCAAACGATGGGCCAGCAATTTGGCCGACGATCCTGGGCTGAACCCTGGAAGATCAAAATGGTCGAGCCGTTGACGATGATCGATCGGGCCGGGCGTGAACGCGCCTTGACTGAAGCCGGTTACAACACGTTCCTGCTCAAGTCCGACGACGTATACATCGACCTGCTGACCGACAGCGGCACCAGCGCGATGAGCGATCGGCAGTGGGCGGGCATGATGCTGGGCGATGAAGCCTATGCGGGCAGCCGCAACTTCTATCACCTGGAAGAAGCGGTGCAGACGTATTACGGCTACAAGTACATCGTGCCGACGCATCAGGGGCGCGGCGCGGAGCACCTGATCAGCCAGACCGTGATCAAGAAAGGGCAATATGTCCCCGGCAATATGTACTTCACCACGACGCGCCTGCACCAGGAGCTGGCGGGCGGCATCTTCGTGGACGTGATCATCGACGAAGCCCACGACCCGATCAACCTGCATCCCTTCAAGGGCAACATCGATCTCAACAAGGTCGAGGCGTTGATCAAGCGCGAGGGCGCGGACAAGATCGCTTACATCAGCGTGGCAGGCACGGTCAACATGGCGGGCGGCCAGCCGGTCAGCATGGCGAATATCAGAGCCTTGCGTGAACTGTGCGATCGTCACGGCATCAAGATTTTCCTCGACGCCACACGCATGATGGAAAATGCCTTCTTCATTCAAGAACGCGAAGAGGGTTACGCCAACAAGACCATTGCCCAGATTCTAAAGGAATTCTGTGCTTACACCGACGGCGCGTGGATGAGCGCGAAGAAAGATAACCTGGTCAACATCGGCGGTTGGCTGGCCGTGAACGATTGGGACATCTTTGAAGAGATTCGCAATCTGGTGGTGGTCTACGAGGGCCTGCACACGTATGGCGGTCTGGCCGGGCGCGACATGGAAGCGCTCGCCATCGGCATCGCCGAAGGGGTGCGTGACGATCACATTCGATCGCGCATCGGACAGGTGCGTTATCTGGGCGAACTGCTGGTCGATTGGGGCATTCCCATCATGCTGCCGGTCGGCGGGCACGCCATCTTCCTCGATGCGAAGCGTTTCTATCCGCACCTGCCGCAGAACGTGTTCCCGGCGCAAACGTTGGCCGCCGAACTCTATCTCGATTCCGGCATCC
Source organism: Chloroflexota bacterium (assembly GCA_016219235.1). The sequence goes on along the minus strand of JACRBO010000462.1, from coordinate 1,915 downwards.
GCTCGATGGAGCGCGGCGTCGTCAGCGCGGGCCGCGATCCGCACACCGGCGATCACTACTATCCCAAACTCGAACTGACCCGTCTCACCATCCCGCGCCGCGTCTACACGCAGGCACACATGGACGTTGTCGCGGAGTCGGTCAAGGCCGTGTATGATCAGCGCGAGCAATCGCGCGGCTTGAAGATGGTCTATGAGCCAAAGTATCTGCGTTTCTTCCAGGCGAGGTTTGAAAGGCTCTAACAAGTAATGAGTAACGAGTAACTTACGCATTACTCGTTACTCATTACTCATTCAACTCGATGTCCCGCGCTTCTCAACACCCCGATTGCCTCTGCCACCCGATGGGCCTTCACCAGCACATAGTCCGTATCGAAGGTCGAGATCGCAAAGAGGTTGATTTTCGCTTCAGCCAGCGGTACGGCGATGGATGCCAGCACGCCCGTCAATGACAAATCGAGCGGCCCTTCGATCTTCAACGCCCGCCAATTCCGATCGGTCTTCACGCCTGGCGGCACATCGCGTTCATTACACACGATCGACAGTTCATCGCTCGTGCGCGTGATTGAGATGAAATCTCCCGTCGCCCATGCAGGAATCGCCGCAGCTTGATCGAGCCGACAGATCATAAGCGATTCGGGTAACACCGACAGCGTCAACATCTACACACTCTTCAACTCAGACACGGTTCGCTCGCTCTGCACATTGCCCGTGTTCAACGTCGATTTCGGTTCGAGCAGCACGACGTGCGCTTCCTCAGCCGCAATCGGCAGATGTTCCACGCCCCTGGGGATGATGACGAACTCGCCCTCAGCCAATTCAATATCCTGATCGCGTAGTTTGATTGTCAGGTGGCCTTTCACGACGAGGAACAATTCATCCTCATTGTCGTGATGGTGCCACACGAACTCGCCTTTGAGTTTAACGAGTTTCACATGCGAATCGTTTATTTCGCCCGCGATGCGCGGACTCCAATACTCGTCGAACAGGTTGAATTTCTGCGCCAGATTCACTTTTTCGATCATGCCGTTTCCTCCCCAATCAACGCATCCACTTCGATTTCGACCAGCATCTCCGGATCGATCAGCCGTTTGACTTCCACCATCGTCGCCGCCGGCCGAATGTCGCGGAAGACCTCGCCGTGTGCGCGGCCAATCGCCTCCCAATCGTCGATGTTGATCACATACAGCCGCGTCCGCACCACGTCTGTCAAACTCGCGCCCGCCCGGCTCAACGCAGCCTCGATGTTCTTCAATGTCTGCACCGTCTGCGTATAAGCATCGCCGCGCCCGACGATCTTGCCACCGGCATCCGTCGCAGTTGTACCCGACACGAAGACGTGTTGACCAATCCGCACCGCGCGTGAATAGCCAACAATCGGCTCCCACGGCGTGCCGCTAGAGATGTTCTGTCTTTCTTTGGTCATTGTTCATTCGTCATTTGTCATTGAGTGCTCTTACGGCCTCAACCAGTTTGTTTATCTCTTCCAGCGTGTTGTAATGCGCCGCGCCGACACGCACCATGCCGCCCTTCTCTTCCAATCCCAATCGATCCATCACGGCGAGCGCGTAATAGTTGCCGTCCCACACGTAGACGCCATGCTTGTCGAGTTCGGCGGCTACCTCGCGCGGCTGCCAGCCCTCTAGCGTGAACGACACCGTCGGCACCCGCCGATCGAGTTGATCGAGGTCGGTGATGCCCCAGATGTGCAGACCATTGATCGAGGATAAGCCTTCGATCAAAGCGTGGCTTAGCGTCATCTCGTACTCCTTCATCGCCGTCATCGCCGCAACTAAGCGCTCTCGTCTGCTGCCCGCGCTCTGCGCATCTTGCATCCTGCTTCTTGCATCCTGCATCCTGCCTCTTGCATCTTGCATCCCCAACCACTCAAAATACTCCAACGCCCCGTGCACCGC
>JACRBO010000461.1 GCA_016219235.1 Chloroflexota bacterium | reverse complement strand
GGGATGGTTGGGATGGGGGAAAGAACCACCCGCCGGCCGATCACGCGATCGTCCGGCGGCTCTTCACTCATCACTCGTCACTTGTCACATACCGACAAACGGACAGCCGTAGTCAAATCGTTGTGCGTTATTGAGGATTCCGGCGATCAGCTAACCATGTCCGCCGAACAGGTGTTGCACGGGACGGCGTACGGCGCGCACACGCAATACCAGCAACAGGCCAACCAACAGCCCGCACAGCACCGGCATAGTGATGATGTCGCGCTCCAGCCAGAGGAAATGCCAGACGCTCAACGGCACCGCGACGTACACCAGGCGATGCAGCTTTCGCCAGCGTTTGCCCAGCCGCCGCTGCCAGCCTCGCGTGGAAGTGATCGCCAGTGGAATGAGCGCGAGCAAGGCCGCCAGGCCCACGGCCATCGCCCGCCGTTCTTCCAGATCGCGCGCGATGAGCTCCCAATCCAGGCTGTTTTCCCAGACGGCGTAATTCCACACGTGAATGACGACGTACAGAAATCCGTACAGGCCCAGGGCACGTCGCACCTGACCGGGCCGTTGCCAGCCGGCCAATCGGCTCAGCGGCGTACACGCGAAGGACGCGATGAGCAAGGCTAGACCGGCAGATCCGGTGCGCAGCATCACCGTGCGGTTGAACGTGAACGGGTCAGGTTGCGCGGTGTAATCGAGCGCCAGCCAGATCAGCGTGAACCAGCCCGCGCCGTGGGCCAGCACCCGATGCCAGTTGTCGGCCAGCCAGTTTCTGGCCCGAGTTGAAGACGGCGGCGACTCGGTTTGCATGCGGCCCAATCAAACCTGCACCAGATGACGGCCAAAATCTTCACTAAAGTCCCGCCAGACGCTGTGAATGTGCGTGCCGCCGTTGCGCGAGTTATCATGCTCCAGCAAGAAAGTCGGACCTTGCAGCCGGTAATAGTGGGGACGCCGCGGCTCGATCGGACCTGCCCAGCCAAAACGGACATGCTCCCAGCCCGCCGCCGCCACTCGCTCCAGTTGCAGCGCCGCCAGGTCGGTGGGCAAGGTGCTGAGATAAGCCTGCACGATCTCAGTGACCAGCGCTTGCCGATCGGCGTTGAGATCACCGAACGGCACACCGATTTGTTCCAGCGGTTCTACCGTTGGCGCATTCTGCGTGACATGGCGCGTCAGCGTGTTGGGCCGGAAGATCGCGGTGGTGCGCAGCTGCCCATCCAGCCCACCGACGAGTTCACGTGCCGCCCACTCTTCGCGCTCCAGCGCCTTCAGGCCGTTGCTGCTGACGGTGGGCCACGCGCCCAGGAAGAACGGCATCAACGTCACCTGCTCACCTATGATGGTGTAGTGGCGCGACAGGTGATGACCCTCGAAGCGCCAGCCCCACGGCCCGGCGCTGCCCGGCGTGCCAAACACGGTGACGTAGTACAGTTCCGGATCATTGCCCAGATCGTTTTGCAATGAAATGATGTCGAGCGCTTTCTGGAAGCCGCTACTCGATACGCCGGTCTGTAACAGGCTCATCGCTCGATCGCGCTGATCGATGGTCATGTCGCGCAATGGCAAACCGTTACGCGGGAAGTTGCTCGGAGTGGTCCAATGCCAACGCGTGCGCTCCTGATCGCTAAACGCGTACACCGCTCTCGCACGCGCGGCGTCATCCAGCGTGCTGAGCCATTGCGTAGCGGCCTCGGTCATTGTCCCGGCCAGCTGCGCACCTGGCGCGGCTACGCTGGGTGTGGCTGTCGGGATGACCGGCGCGGCGGCGGCTGAAGCAGCCGTGGTTGAAGCGGCTGTGGGCACGATGGCCGTTGGGGTGCGCGTCGGATCCAATCGGGGGGTGGGTGAAGCCGGAATATGTGTGGGCATCAGCGTCGCGACAACTTGTGCTTCACAGGCTGCCGCTAATCCGCTCAAAACCGTCAATTGCAGCATCTGACGACGAGTCAGTGTTGGGGACATTGTTTCTCCTCCAGTGCTTAAAGTGGGCCTTATCGCCAAACCGTCCTATCGTTATATACTACGCACCTTAAGCGGGTGTGAGATTGTTTGCGTTCGCTTTCACCCATTGCAGTGAACAGGTGTCGTGTGATCAGCCGATCATGCGGTGCAGGATTAGGCAATCGATGTGACGCTACCTGTCACACGTCTGTGGTAGAATCTTCGATAGAAAATCTGTTCTATCGAGGGTGTCTGCCATGTCACGCCAGAGCACACGCACCGAACGCCTCCGCCAATTGGAACAACATCTGTTAGCCGCGCCGCACGGCCTCAGCGCCGTCGATCTCGCCGAGCGGCTGGGTGTCGATCGGCGCACGGTCTATCGCGATCTGGACTTCCTCTCCACACAGGATATTCCTCTCTGGCAGGATGGCGCGCACTTCGGCATCGAACGCACGCGCTATCTGGCGACGCTGCGTTTTACGTTTCAGGAATCATTGGCCTTGATGCTAGCTGGCCTGCTCTTGTCCCGCACCATCGACGATCGCAATCCGGCCGTCATTTCATCACTTCGTAAGTTAGCCGTTGTCATGCCGGAAGCCGTCGCCGCTCATCTCCAGCGAGCAGCCAGTCGCGTGCAAGGCTATGATACTGATCAACAACATGTCAGTGTGTTAGCCGCCGTCGCCGAAGGCTGGGCCACCGGCCGCAAGGTCAAGGTGCAGTATCGCTCACCACGCAGCGGCGAATTGCGCCCGCGTGTGATTTCACCTTACGCACTCGAACCCACCGCCGTCGGCATCTACGTGATCGGCCACGACGACTGGGCCAACGATTTGCGCACCTTCAAGATCGAGCGGCTGGAGCAGGCCGAAGTCACTGCCGATCCATACACCGTGCCCGCCGACTTTGATCCGGCGGCGTATCTGGCAACCGGTTGGGGCAACATGACCAGCCATGAAATGTTCGACGTGGTAGTGCGCTTCTCGCCGGCGGCTACACCCCGCGTACGCGAGCGCTGCTGGCATCCGTCGCAAACGATCGATCTTGAACCCGATGGCGGCTGCGTGCTGCACATCCACGTCTCTGAACCGATGGAGATGCAGCCGTGGCTGCGCAGCTGGGGCGCGCAGGCAGAAGTGCTGGCGCCCGATTGGCTGCGCGAGCGCGTCGCGGACGAATTGCGGCGCGCGGCCGATCGCTATTGGATCGCGCCGGGCGGCGACACGACCGGCCTATTGGAATCAGCGGGGGCTTATCTTGGACATACTCAACGTACAGGTCCGCCGGATTGACGGCGACCTGGCTGAACTGTTCTTCAATCCGCGCGAGGCCGATCTGCGCGTCGGCGAAACGCTGACGCTGCATGAGCAGGCCACCGGGCACAGCGTCATCGCGCAAGTCATCGCCTTCCGATCGGCCAGTTTCCCCTCGCTGGTCCTCGATCAACTCCATCACCTCGTCGGCCCCGAACAAATCCACGCGCCGTTGCTCGAAGCAATCGGCGTTCAACTCCAACTGCCCGATCGGCTGGACGATGGCGATCGAGCGATGGGCGACATCAAAGTCGCGCTCGCCAAGATTCGCAAGACGGTTCACGCGCCCGCCTCGAATAACGGGCACGGCCATTGGGAGCAGTGGGACGGCTGGATCCCCGCCCGCGATGTCGAGGTCGTGCGCACCTCCGATCGGGAGGTCTTCGCCAACTCGACCCGCGATCTGGGTCATCGCTTGCGCGTAGGCCGCACGCTGGCCGGTCACGAATTTTTCATCGAAGGGCAAGACCTGGAAAAAGTCAACGTGATTTCGGGCGTGAAAGGCAGCGGCAAATCGCATCTGTCCAAGGTCGTGCTATTGCAGCTGATCGCGCAGGGCGCACCGTGCGTGGTCTTTGACATCAACAAGGAATACATCCATCTGCCCAAAGCCGAGACCGACCCCGCCACCGGCAAGACGCTCAAGCGCGGCATCGTCCATCTGGAAGCGGGCGGCAACTTCCGGCTGAGCGTGCGGCAATTCGGCCTCGCGCCGATGATGACATTGATGACGCGCTTCGGCCTGCCCGATGTGTCGGCGTTGTATTTTGAGAATCGCCTGGCGCGGCTATGGGCGGAGGCGGAAGCGATCGATCACGACGGCGGATCAGCGCCGTATATCGGGCTGGAGCAGTTGATGCAGATGGCCGATCAGGGTGAATTCGGCGGCGGATCGAGCGCGGCCGTGGTCAATCATGCTATCCGATCGCGCCTGGAAGCCCTGAAGAACACGCGCCTCTTTGCGCGCAGCCCCAGGGAAGCGGCGTCGTTGAGCGAAGCCTATCGGTTGATCCGCGACGGCGGCGCGCTCATCGTCGATGTGTCGGGCCTGTCGAACCTGGCGCGCGAAGGTTTCGTGCAAGCCATCATCGAACTGGTGAAAGACCTGTGTATCTGGGAGATCGATCACAACGCGCACCGCTTCCCCTTCATCTTCTTCGAAGAGGCACACCTGTATGTGTCGCGGTCGAGCATCGACTACATCGTGACGCGGGCGCGGCATCTGGGCATCACCAGTTTTTTTGTCACCAACATGATCCACGGTCTGGATGAAGCGGTATTGCGGCAAGCGGATAATCTGTTTCTGCTGCGCGTGCCCTTCGACGACGACGTGCGGCATGTCGCGCGCGGAGCGGCCACCGACTACGAAACGATGGCGGCCTTCGTGCGCCGCCTGCGTGAACGGCACGCGCTGGTCATCGGCAATGTCACCGCGCAGTACCCGTTGATCTTTGAAGTCGATCCTTTGAAGGGCGTGAACACCGCGGGCGAAACGCGCTTCTTCTTTCGAGCATAGTTGTAGGGGGCGGTCTTGCACCGACCCAGGGCAACCGCGAGGGTTGCCTCTACGAGAATTGGATGAGGTGAACCATGAAGAAAATGACGGGCGCGGCAGCCTATGCCGCCGGTTGGCTCCAGATCGATCAGCGGGCGCAGGCCACCGAGCCTTATATCAAACCGTCGTCGTTGGCTAAAGGCTGTTTGCTGGCCGTGGCCTTTGAATTACAGGGCAAGCCCAAGCCGCCTTTCGATGCGCGCGTGGGCCGCATCCTGTCGGTAGGGACGGACAGCCATCGCCGCTTGCAGCGCGGGCTGGAACGCGCCTGTCTGGCGCAGGAAGTCTTCTTTGAGGTGCCAGAGTATCGCATCCACGGCTTCTGCGATGGCATCCTCTACATTCCGCCGTACCGTACGAAGGATCAATCGATTGTGGGCTTCTGGGCGCTGGAGTTCAAGACTGCGGCCGCCTCCGAATTTGATAAGGTCAAAGCCGCCGGTGTACCGAAAGAGGAGCACATTCGGCAAGCGCAGATTTATCTGTGGGGGCTAGATGTGTATTATCAGCACACCCTACCGTTGAAAGGCGCGTTGATCTATTACGAGAACCGCGACACGCTCGAACATCTCGCGTTGGAGGTCACGCCCGATCCCGAAGCGGTGGCCGCGCTGCTGGCACGGGTCAAGGCGATGCTGAACGAGTTAGCGGCCAATCAACTGCCGACGGATGTCCTGCCGCCCGATCACTGGGGACATGCCTACTGTCCTTACCTCGATATTTGTGAGCCGGGCAAACAGGCGATGGCGTGGCAGCGATCGCAGCCAAAGCAACTGCCCGATAAGGTGCTGGCCGACATCATCGCCAAACGCATCATCGCGAAGAAGGGCGCAGAAACGATGGCGCCTGACAAGAAGAAGCCCGGTTCGCGCTCGCTGACTGATCTGGCGAAAGAGTTAGATTGGGAATGAGGGCTGGCAGGGCTAACTATGACCCCTCCTCTTCGCCTGATTCGACGTTCCTCCAAATCAGGCGAAGAGGGTGAAACTCATTTCACGGCAAGTTGGTGCAATTCCCCGTGTTGAGCACGATGCTGTGATCGGGATTGGCGACCAGTGCGCATAACTGCGTCGCCGCCGGCGGCCGATCGGCTGTGCCGTACCCCGTGAACGGGCTGCCGCCGCCGTATACGTACCACGGCCCCGATCCCGGCATGCCCGCTTGATCGGGCGGCACGGTGTTGAAGAAGAAGTGCACGTGCTTGCCCGGCAGCTGCGGCGTGTAGTTGTACGTTGTGAAGTTCACCTGATACGCGTTGCCTGCCAGCGTGATGTTCGTGATCTGAACGAAATCACCGATTGGTGCGAAGTCCCTGATGATCAGCGGCAGATAGACCCGATACTGCGTCTCGACCAACGCGAACTCGCCCAGTGACGAAGTCTGTGCCTGGCACACGCTGCGATTGTTCGACGGCTCAGGTTGGCACGTGATATCGTTCGACGACCACGCGTTGCCTGTCCAGCGAGACAGCCCCAGCAGATTCTCGTCGAGACCGGCAACGTCGCCGTCGGTGTACGTCAACACGATCGGGATCGCTTCACCCAGCGCGAGGTCGGGCGCGAACACGTTCGCCTGATAGCCGTCGAGCCGCAGCGCACGGCCGGCGAAGCGTGAACCGGACGGCAGCGGATGTGTCGGCGAAACGAGCTCTTGATACGCGATGGTTGTCTCCTCAAAGACTGATCCCATCGGCACAGTGACCGCCGTCGTCGCGCCGGGATTGTTGTAGCTCAATGTGCCCGTCACCAGGGGCGCAACATCGACTTTGGCATCGACGATGCGCGTTGTGACAGTTGGGCTGCCTGTCGTGGAGTAACCGCCGCTGGCACGGGCGGCGTAATTACTGTTGGTGATCGTCGAGGTCGCCGTGACGATCAACGTCGTCTGCGTCACGGCGCCGAAGCCGGTCAGACTGGGAATCGTCCACGTCACGGCGCTGCCGTTCTTCGTGCCGCCGCTGATGTAGTTCGCGCCGAAGGGCAGGACATCCGTGATGATCACATTGTTGGCTGTATCGACGCCGCTGTTGGTGATCGTCAGCGTGTACGTGATCGGCTCGCCGGGCAGCGCCACGACAGGTGCGGTCTTGCTCAACGATAGATCGGGCAGCGTGGTGGTACGCACATTGACGACCTTGAGATCCGCGACAAACGTGCCGCAGTTCTCGACACCGACAAAGACGATGGACTCACCCGGCGTCAGCCACGTATACGTCGCGTTTGACGTGCCCTGACCACTGTCCGGTTCGGGTGACCACGTGTACGTGATCGGCAGCGTGGCATTTGGCGGATCGATCGTGGCCGTGTACAGATACGGCGTGTTGACGGTTCCCGTCAAGGTGCCGCTCAGCATCACGCTCGAGAGCGATGTGGCGCAGCCGGCCGGTTCGATGATCAGCGTGCCGAACACATCGTCGTCCTGCACTTCGCCCTGCTCATTGTCCACGCGAAACTCGATGTTGTACGTGCCCGCCACCGCCGGATCGAAGGTGACGGTCGGGCTGAACACGATGGTCTGTCCGGAGCCGAAGAACTTCGTCTCAGTCGTGTGGAGCGTCACGCCGTCGGGCACGATCAGATCGCCGCCCTGGCCGAACTGATTGCTGACCAGCGTCGTGCTGATGATGGGTGTCTCGGCGCTGTTGAGCAGCGACAAGGTGCTGGTGGGATTGGCCTCGGTCAGGCGCAGCCACATGGCGGTGTTGCCCGCGTCGTCACGCAGTCGCAAGTCCATGTTCTGCATCGTGCGCCACGAGCTGATCGGATGCGTCCAGCTGATCACGAAGGTCGTGCTGACCCCGGCGCTCAGGCTGGTATTGGGCAGCGGCGCGATCAAGGCACTTTCGCCGAGAAACGGAAACGTGATTGCGAATGCCATCGAAATCGATGTGCCACCGCCCGGCGCGGGGTTCTTCACCGTGATGAACGCCGTGCGCGGCGCGGGGAAGTTGATGTCGCTGCCCAGCACGCGGATGTAGATCAGCTGGCTGCTGCTGTACGCCATGATGCGCAGTGAACTGTTCCAGCGCACTTCCGAGGTCGGCATGAAGTTGCTGCCGTGAATGGCGACCCAGAAATCTGCGCCGATAGATGTGGCCGTAGCCGAGTTCGGGCTGAGCCTGGTAATAACAGGCACCGGGTTCAGCGCCACGCTCTGGCTCGACGCGCTCAACTGGTAGCCGCCCGTGCCGGCCACGCCTTTGCCGTGAATGCGATACAGACCGGTATCTTGCAGCGTGTAGCCGTTGATCAGCGCGTTCACGCCGCCGCCGCCGTTGTTGTTGGTGGACACGCGGTCGCCGTCGGGATCGATCAACTCCAGGTACGGATCGACGCTGCCGCTGGTGCGGTTCATTTGAATCGTGAGCTTGTTGCCCGCCTGGCCGGGAAAATAATAGTTGTCGATGTCGGTCGCCGGATTGATGTTACCCGTCAGCGTCTGGTTGAGCTGGATCACGCGAAAGTCGTCGATGTCGCACGTGATGAAACCGCACATGGCCTGCCAGACATCCAGGCGGCGCTTGGTCACGCTGCCGCCCGATCGTTGATCCGTAACAAACGTCCCGGTGGTCGTTAGCTGGGTGATGATTTCGCTGACGGTCGCGGCCGGTTTGGCCTGCTTCAAAATGGCGACCGCACCCGCCACGTGCGGCGCGGCCATCGACGTGCCGTTCTTCGAATCGTAGTTGTTGCCGGGCACTGGCGCGTAAATGTCGGACCCCGGCGCCAGCAGTGTGGTGAACGACGCGAGATTGGAATACGACGCCACCTGATCGGTCTTCGTCGTCGCGCCTACACTAATCGCCGTCGAGATGCAGGCGGGCGCCGCCATCGCGTTCCGATAGTCGCTGTTGCCCGCCGCGATGACACTGGCGATGTTCGCGCTGCGCAGCAGATCGATCGCCGCTTTGCGCGCCGCCTCGGTGCTGTCGCAGGTGGCCGTATACTGGCCGCCGCCCAGGCTCATGTTGACCGACGCGATGCTGTACGTGGTACGCAGCGCGTACACGCGATTCAGTCCGGCGATCACGTCAGACGTGAAAGCTTTGGTGCAGGGACTGGTGCCGGTACACGACGTGTTACCGGGTGTGTTGGTGAAGCGCGAGAAGACTTGAATGGCGATGAGATTGGCGTTGGGCGCGACGCCGCTGACGATGCCGGCCACGTGCGTACCGTGATCACAGCCGGTGGTCGTCGTGGCGCAGTTGACGCCGGAGCCGGACGCGGTGGAACTTGTTGCACCGCCCGGACACAACGACGAAGCGCCTTGCCCCGCGTTGTTCGTCGAATAGCACGCTTCCGACACGACTTTGCCGGATAAAGCCGGGTGTGTCTTGGCTACACCTGTATCCAACACCGCCACGGTTTGACCCTCGCCGCTGTAACCCACGATGTGCACATAGTCAGCCTTGATCAGCGGCACGCTCTGCGCTAGATCGGGCGATACCGGCACGTCTTCTTCGATACTGCTGACCAGCGGATCGGCGGCCAGTGCTTTCAAGCCCGCCGCATCGATCGTCAGAGCCATGAACGGGATATAGTCAAACGTCTTGATCGAAGTGACGTCGAGGCCCGACAGCCGATCGAGCAGCGCGGCCTGCGCCTGTGCGATGGCCGCCGTCTGCTCGGCCTCCGCCTGCGCATCAGCCGCCATGCGCGCCGGATCGTAACCGGGCAGCTCGAAGCCGACGATGATCATGACGCGGCCTTGATCTTCCGCCATGTCCAGCAAACGATTGAGGTCGGGACGATCTTGCACCGCCTCGATCTCGACCGCGGTCACCACGTGGGTGCGCGCTCCCACGACAACCGCCAACGCGACGATAAGCAAAACGATCAGCAGCACGATGTTCGATTTGTGTTTCATGGAGGCCTCCCTATGGACTGTTGAAAATGACAGGCAAATACAGTTGATACGGCCCACCCGCCAGCGCAAACTCCCCTTCAGCGCACGTCGACACGATCAGCGTATTTGATCCGGCCTGCCGCACAGGTGACATCGGCGAAGCGCACGACTCTTGCGCCGTGATCCATATCTGCCTGATCTCATCCCACACCAGCAAGTCAAGCGCCGCTTCATTCATACCGGCCACATCCGCGTCGGTGTACCGCAACTCGATCGTGATCGGCTCCAAAAAGGTCTCGGCGTTGGCGAGCCTCAATCCGCCGCCCGGCTGCGTTTGCAGCGTGAAGCCGAGGTTGGCGTAGGATCGTCGAGGCGGCAGAGGCCGTGTGGGTGTGATGATGGGCAGCAGGTGAATGACGCCCGTTCCTCCGCCAGCGCCCGGCGGGATCGTGATCGAAATCTGCTGACCGGGCCGCGGCTGCACGCCGATCTGCGTCGTCTGGCCGCCGCCGATCAACGCCGCGTCGCCGAATTCATCCGCGCCTACGTCTACACCCGCACCGATGAAGCGTAAGTCGTCTTCAAAGTCGGTGCTCAGATTCAGATTAAGGCCTGCATCCAGCGCCGCCGATCCAAGCGATAGGTGATAATCATCGCTGGCGGGATCGATGAAGCGTGGCTCACCCGCGATCGGGCTGGTGTTCGTGACGCTGCCCGTGATGTCGAGAGTGTTGCCAAAGAACAGATTGCGTTGAGCCGTCACGGTCGCCAGATTGCCGCGTTCGATGCCGACGGTGTGACTGGCGATGATCGTGTTCGTAATATGCACCGCACTGCCCGCCGCATAGATCGCCTGCTTCGGATTCAAACTGCCACCGGCCAACGTGCTGTGCACGATCTCGATCGATTTACCTGCAATGATCGAGATCGCCGCGCCGCTGCCCGCGGCTTGATTGTCGGCAAACACGCTGTTCTCCACCCGACTGATCGATCCCGGCTGGACGGACAACCGCACCGCGCCGCCATCGGTTGCGGCGGTGTTGTGAGCAAACGTCACGCCCTTGACGGTCACGCTGTCCTGCGCAAATAGTCCGCCGCCCGCCAATGAACTCACATTGTCACGGAACTCGCTGCGCGCGATCAGACTCGGTTGGCCGAGGTACAGCGCCCCGCCTCTCAGCAGCGCTGTGTTGCTGCGGAAGGAAGCGTGATCGATCTGAACCGGTGTGTTGACTGCCGCAAAGCCGCGCCGAAAGTACAGTGCGCCGCCTTCGCCGTTGGCAGTGTTGTTCATCAAGATCGTGTTTGAAATGATCAGCGGCTGAATCTGGCTGGTGTTGCCGCTCTCGTTCAGGCCCCAGTGATAGATCGCGCCGCCGTGCTGGCCGGCCGTGTTCGAGATCAACGTCACATGGGTCAAGGTCATGGCTTGAAAGCCGACGATCGCGCCGCCCGCACCGCTGCTGCCCGGCGCAGTGTTGCCCTGAAAAAGACTGTCGTGGATGGTTGCCGTCGCGCCGCTGGCGTACAACGCGCCACCTTGCGCCGAGGCATTGAACACCGTGTTGCTGATGAAGGTCGTGCCGGTGATTGCCAGTGGCTCAGTGCCCGAATGCAGCACTGCCCCCGCGCCGGTGTAACTGGCGTTGCGCTCGAAGCGCGCATCGATCAGCGTCAACGTCCCATCGGCATAGATCGCGCCGCCCGAACCGGCGCTGGCGCTGGCCGCCGTGTTGCTGATGAAGTGTGTGCCGCTGATCGATAGGGCTGCATCCGCAAAGATGCCGCCCGCATAGTAGCATTGGTTACCTTCCAACCGGCCGCCAATCACGGTGGCATTGCCATACACCTCGAACGCGCCGCCGCGCTGCACGGAGCATTGGTTGTTGAGCCACGTTGTATCGATTGTTGCGAGAGTACCCTTCAGATACGCGCCGCTCGCCCGACTAGCCGTGTTGCCCTGCACGGTTGTTCGCGCCATCTCCAATGCATCTTCGGCGAACAGACCACCACCTGCTGCACTGAGGCTGGCATTACTTTGCACAATGCTGTCTGCGATCACACTTGGCTGGCCGAGGTACACCGCCCCGCCACTGAAGACAGCCGTGTTGCTCAGCAAGGAAGTGAGATGGATCTGAACCGGTACATTGGCGGCCGCGAAGCCGCGCCGGAAGTACAGCGCTCCGCCCTCGCTGCTGGCGCTGTTGTTCATCAGTACGGTGTCTGACATGACCAGCGGATAGATCTGACTGGTGTCACCGGCGTCGCTCAGGCCCCAGTGATAGATCGCACCACCTTGCTTGCCTGCCGTATTCGAGATCAGCGAAGTATTGGTCAGCGTAATGGCCCGAAAAGCCACAATCGCTCCACCTTCGCCGGGCACTTGATTGCCCTGAAACGCGCTATCGTGGATGGTTGCCACCGGGCCGCTGGCGTACAGTGCGCCGCCCTGCGCGGAGGCATTCAGCGCCGTGTTGCTGATAAAAGTTGTGCTCGTGATCGCCAGTGGATCAGCACCTGAATGCAGCACCGCCCCCCCGCCGGTGTAACTTGTGTTGCGCTCAAAGCGCGCATTGATCAATGTCGCCGCTCCAGCCGCGTAGATCGCGCCGCCCGAGCCGGCGCTGGGACTGGTCGCCGTGTTGCTGATGAAGTGCGTGCCGCTGATCGCCAGCGCGGTGTTCGCAAAGAGGCCGCCGCCGTAGGCGCAGCGATTGCCTTCGAGTAGGCCGCCGTTCAATGTGGCCGCGCCATACACCTCAAACGCACCGCCGCGTTGGGCGGAACATTGATTGTTCTGCCAGGTGGTGTCGATGGCATTCAGCGCGCCTGCGATATACGCGCCGCCTGCGCGCCGCGCCGTGCTGCTCAGCAGGTGCACGTTGCTCAAGTTGAGTGCGCCGTCGCTGTAAAGTCCGCCGCCGCAGCCGTAGTCGGGACAGGCAGACGCCGTGCCGCTAATGAAGCCGTTCGCGACGATCAGGTTCTCAAGCGTCACCGGCACGGTGTTGGTAATGAAGATCACGCGGCTTAAGCCCTGCGCGTCGAATGTTGTCGGGCGTGTGATCGGATACGGCGTTGACCAATCGAACAGACTGTAACCGCCGCGCAGGGTAAGCGGCTTGTCGAGGTAGACCGTCTGCGTCACGCCATTCCGCGCGGCCACTCCCGCGCACATGCCCGCGATCCGAAGCGTATCGTTAGCATTCGCCGCATCGACTGCTTGCTGCACAGCCGCTGCATCCTCGCTCGCGAAGACGGTCGCGCCGTGATTGAACGTTGCCGCGCAGGCGGGCGGCTGCGTGATCGTGACGATGGTCGAGGCCACAGCGGAACTGCCGCTGTTCGTCGCGGTGACGCTGGCTGTGTATGTGCCGATCGAGTTGTAGGAATGCGCGATCGTCGCACTGCTGCCGGTGAACCCATCGCCAAAATCCCATGCATAGCTGATGCCCGATCCGCCTGTGACGGTAGCTGTGAAATGCGTCGGCGCGCTGAGGTACGTCGGGCTGTCGTTGAAGGCTTGCAGGCCGCTGATGGGCGCATAGCCGGTCGGGTTGGAGCAGACCGAAAACTCCGAAGTGTTGCCAGCGGGATCAGTCGCCGTGGCCGTGATCGATTCACCATCGGGCACGCTGATCGGCAGCGCGGCAGTGAAGGCTGTAAAACCCGCCGAATCCGTCGTAGTCGTGATCGCGCCGAGGTAGGTCTGCCCTTCGCCGTAACCGGTGACGTCGCACGCCGTGTTGCTGTAGAAGTGCAGTGTGAAAGTGGTGCTGGCCGTACTGGTGAGTGTGCCCGTCGCCGTCAACACGCCGCTCATGTTGTTCACTGTACCGATCACGGGAAAGTTCTGCAAGTTATTTGCGCCCGTGTCGGCATCAGTTGGATCGTTGAGCGTGACACCGTTCGGGAAGAGATCGATCCCCAGACCGCCGTTTGCAAAGATGCGATTACCCGCGATGGTGTTGCG
>JACRBO010000467.1 GCA_016219235.1 Chloroflexota bacterium | reverse complement strand
GAGAATCGGAACGAAATCGGATGAGATTCGGTCCACGGGGCCATCCTTCGGTTTTATACTATTTCGGCATCAAGCCATGAAATGGCTTCATCTACGTTCTCATTCTGCGCGCATTTTGATGCGGCAGTGAGGTTGCACGGCTCGCGGGATGAAGTGCCGCCCCGCTGAAATGGAAGAATCGCACGTCATTTTGGAGGAAATCGGTTACTTGGAGGTCAGTGAGACTGACGCTTTTGCGGAGGCACTCACGAACCCAGCCTGACTCGGACTGGCCCTGACTGGATGATCAGGAGGAAAAAGCCGCAGGGCATCAAGACTGCGGCGAGGGAAATCTCCGGTGGAAACAAGATCGACAGGTTCGGTCAAGTCTCCACCTTACGTCAGACGTAGCGTCTGGCTGCGAAACCTCAACAGACAATGGGTCGATTCCGGCCCTTCAGACCGAACACCCTTCAGAGATAACTGGATTTTTGGGCCGGTTGTCAACGACGCGGCATACCTCGCTACAGGAGCTATCGCAATGGGCAGACCATCATGGCGGATACAGATTTACCGGGCGCTCAACACGATCGATCACATCGGGCACTCAAAGTATGCAGCTAAACAAAAACAGGACTGGCTGCCGGGTCAAGCGGTCAAGGGACTGTACAGTTTCGGCTACAAGAACCTCGTCTTTGATCAGGCCATCACCTTCACCAACTGGCTGCGAGAGGAGTATCCTGACGTGCGACTGTTCTGCGACGTGGATCGCGAAATGGTGACCGAGTATCTGGCGGAAAAGACGGAGACCTGCACGCCAGATACGATTCGCACTGTGCTCGCAACACTCAAGAAACTACAAGAAGGGTTACGGGCGATGAACTGGATTCACGAAGAGATCGTCCCGCAAGAATGGGCTATCGATGGCCGTAATCCGCCCCGCGGCCCTTACGTGCCTGACGAAGCCGCAGCCCTCAAGGACTGGATTCAGCAGCGCGATGCAGAGTACGGCCAAGCGTTGGGCTTCATTCTCTCCAGCGGAGCGCGCATCGATGAGACATTGCATCTCCGGTCGGATAAGGTCTTCATCGATGAGGCGCGGGTCGAGTTGCAGGGCAAGGGTGGTCGGGTACGAAAGATTCAGGTGTTGCACGCCGACGTGTTGAAGACGCTTGACTTGTTGAGACGATTTGTCTATCTGAGCGAGCAGCCGGGGCGGTTGTGGAAGGACGGGTTGGAGCGGCGCGTGCGTCAAGCGTGTGAGGCGCTCGAAATTCGACGGCGTGGGGTACATGGTTTTCGGGCCACCGCGGCTTGCGAGTTCGTGAACATCAAAAGCGCGTTAGGCTACACAGAAATGGAAGCGCGGCATGAGCTGGCAATGTGGTTGGGGTATAACCCGCATCGGACAGAGGTGACGTATGCCTACGTGCCGAAACACCCCTTGCCAAACTTGGCTAGTGAAAGTTAGCGCCGCCCTCTACCCGTGTTGATCCAGCCATTCCTGCATAGCCCGCACACTGCCGGTGGCGAGGGCGATGCTGCTATCCGCTGCGCCGTAATACACATGCAGGGTGTCACCGTCGGGCGCTAAAGTGTAGCCGCATGGAAAGACGACGTAGCCTACATCGCCGTGCTGTTCGTACGGCGCTTCCGGGCCGAAGATCCATTCATCGCCGCGTTTGAGACACTTCTCGGGCGTGTTCAGATCAAACAACGCCAGCCCCAGCCGGTAGATGCACCCCGCCGCGGTCTGCTTGACGCCGTGATAAATCACCAGCCAGCCCTGCGGCGTTTCGATGGGCGGCGAGGAGAGACCGATCTTGTTCGCGTCCCACCACGCGCCCAGCCGCGCTTCCAGCATCAGCTTGTGGCTGCCCCAGTGACGAAGATCAGCCGAGTACGAGATCCAGATGTGGGCGCGCGGCCCGCTGACCGGCCGATGGATCAGCGCCCAGTGGCCGCCAATCTTATGCGGCAGCAGCGCGGCATCTTTGTCTTCCGGCGACATGATCACGCCGAACCGTTCGAACTGCTGAAAATCTTCGGTGAAGGCCAGCGCGACGCCGGGGCCGTCGCGCGAGTAGGCCGTGTAGACGACGGCATACTTTTGCAATTCAGGGATGAAGGTGATGCGCGGGTCCTCGATGCCCCACAGTTCTTCCGGGTAATGATCGGGATCGGGCAAGAGGGTCGGCGGAGAGTCGATGTGCCACTCATCGATGCCATTGGCCGACCGTGCTACACACAGGTGCGACAGGCCGCGCCGATCTTCGACGCGACACAAGAGCAACGTCGTGCCATCGGGCAGCAACGTCGCCCCGGCATTGAAGACGCTGTTGATGGGATAGGGCCAATCGGCCGCGGTCAAGATAGGATTGAGTTTGTGACGGCGCAGGAGTTCTGGATGGTGCTGGTTCATGGCGTGTGAGTCTCCGTTGTAAGCGGCGTATTTTCCGCTAAACGCAATTCCAGTAACGATTGAAGAAAAGCCAGCGTCGATTCCGCGCCTTGATTCTCGTTGGCCCGATCGGGGTGCAGCCCGTCGCGGCAGCCGCCCGTCGTCGGATCATAGATGGGCAGATTCAGATCGTTGCGACCGAGGAACCACTCAAAGGCGCGGCGCGCTTCCTTGCGCCAGCGTTTGTCGCCCGTGAGCCGATAGGCTTCGAGACAGGCTGAGACCATCGCCTGCGCTTCCACCGGTTGTTGATCGAAACGGGCGCGTTCGCCGTCGCGTTCGTAAAAACCGTTGGAACCGATCGGGACGAAGTGACCCGCCGCGCCGCGCTGCACCGAAGTCAACCACGTCAGCGACTCCAGTCCCGCGGCTGTCATCGCCTCATCCGGGATCGATTGGCCGCACATGAGTAAGGCATGCGGCAGCGCCGCGCTGCAATAGGTCAGGCTCGGTTCGAACCAACGCCACTCAGCGGTGCGATGATGTTGATACAGGGTCAACAGTCGTCCTGCTAAATCTTCACGCACTTGCCCGGCACGCCGATCACCCGCAAAGCGCTGCAGGTATTCGTGGATGCCGATGAGGGCGAAAGCCCAGGCGCGTGGGCTGGTCGTGTCGAGAATGGCGGGCAGCGCTTGCTCGAACACGCGACCGGCCATGCTCTGTAAGGCGGGCGCATTCGATCGGCCCAGCACCGTTCCCAGCGCCCACAGGGCGCGGCCATGACTATCGTCGGAGCCGCCATCTTCCAGCCAGTGCCGTTGATAGTCCATGAAATTGCGAAAGCGCCCGGTGTCGGTATTGAAGGCATACCAGATGAAGGCCAGATAGCGCGAGGCGAATTCAAGCGCCTCGCCATTGCCCAGGGCCTCTAACAACGCGCTGACCATCAGGGCGCGGGCGTTGTCATCGGTGGTGTAACCTTCGCGATAGTTGGGCACGGTGAAGATGGCGTGCTGCAACATGCCGGTCTCGTCAGTCATGTGACGCAAATGATCGAGTCTGAGCGGAGGCAGTTCGCCCGGATGTTGATCGAGCGCTCTGGCCGTAAAACCGGGCGGGATGAAATGCCGGCGTTCAGCTCGCGCCCGATCGAAACTCTCCATGTAACGGCGCGCGACCTGCGGCCAGACCATCGCCCGACCAAACAGATAGGCGCGCTTGCGCATGGCGTGGCGCCGGGCTTCATTGTCCAACAGATCGATCACTTGATCGGCTAATGCGGCAGGATCTTTGAACGGCACTAACGCGCCACGACCGTCGGCCAACATCTCTTCAGCATACCAATAGGGCGTCGAGATCACAGCCTTGCCTGCACCGAGGGTATACGCCAACGTGCCCGAGACGATTTGCTGTGCGTTGAGATAAGGCGTGATGTAGATGTCGGCCGCGCCGATGAACTCGTTGAGTTCTGGCAGGCTGACAAAGCGATTGTAGAAAATCACGTTGCTTTCTACGCCTTTTTCTTGCGCCAGCCATTGCAGCGACAGCCGATACGATTCGCCTTCATGCTGAATGACGTGCGGATGGGTCGCGCCGAGGATCAGGTACACCACATTCGGATACCGCTCGACGATCGCGGGCAGCGCGGCGATGACGTGCTCGATGCCTTTGTTGGCCGAGAGCAGGCCGAAGCTGAGCAAGACGATCTTGCCTTCGACGCCGAACAGGTCTTTGTGGAAACTGGGATCGACGAAGGGCACATCCGGGATACCGTGCGGGATCACGTCGATCTTCTCTGGCGCCACGTGGTAGATCTCCTGTAAGTACTCGCAGCCGCGATCGCTCATGACGACCAATCGGTCTGAGAGGGCCGCGACTTCTTCCAGCACGCGGCGTTGATCGGGATCAGGCTCGCGCAGAATCGTGTGCAGCGTCGTGACGATGGGCATACGCAGTTCGCGCAGCAGCGCCAGGATATGACCGCCCGCTCGCCCGCCGAAGATGCCATATTCGAATTGCAGGCTGACCAGATCGACATTGTTGATGTTCAGAAAGTCGGCGGCGCGGCGATACGAATCGATGTCTTTTTCAGTCAATTCGAAGCGCACGCGCGGCGGATAAGCGTAGCCCGCTTCGGTATCGTTGACGGGCAGGGCGATGCAGGTCGTCTCGCTGTATTCGGCCGCCATGGCCTCACACAGGTCCGTCGTGAACGTGGCAATGCCGCACTGGCGCGGCAGATAGTTGCCGATGAAGGCCATGCGGTTGATGGTTGACAGGGTGGGGGTGTAATCCATACAGCTTGGCTCCTAATGTGAGTGGCGCAGCCAGTTGCGAATTTCCATATCGGCTTCGACGCGGCCATAGCGATAGCGCAGCCACATCAACGGCTGCGGCCCGGCAGAACCGCCTCGCTGCCATGCCGTGCAGCGAGGCGGTCATGGGCTAGACTTTGTAGGCCACCTGGCCGGCATACAGCAACGCCCCAACTTCCTGAACCGCTTCCAGGTTGGATTGGCCGGCGGCCGCCGCCCATTCCCGCCAGAGATTTTCGCGGACTCTCTTGAGCAGCGTGGCGTCGGTCTCACCCATGGTGCGATTCCAGCCGAGCGCGGTCAGATCACGGACGACTTCACACATGACCTGAAACGAGCTATGGGCGAGGCGGTCGAGGAGTTCAAGATTCCGCTTTCTGAAATCACGAATGAGCAGCGTCGGTTGACTGCGCAGCACGGTGCGATAATGCTCAAGGTCTTGTTTGCGGGTGACGGCGCGCAAAGGCGATGAGCCGTCTGCCTGCACCGGCATCCAGACCGTGGCCGAGCCGATCGCCAGGACATAGTACCAACGCCGACCACGGGTGGCGAGTTCTCGTTCTTCCAACCGCACGATGTTGCCCACGCCATAGTTGGGGTGGACAACATCGTCGCCTGTTTTGAACTCCATTAAGCACTCCTTGTGCGGGACGATCGAGACTGATTCGGGTAGCGCCGCTGGCTAGAACCTGCGGTCGCTGCCGCCGCTGCGCGTGCTGCGCTCGACGCGCGGTTTGGCCAGATTCACCGTTAACGGGCGCTCACCCAGCTTGTACTCATTGAACAGACTGATCGCTTTTTGGGCGTCCACCTGGCTTGTCATTTCGACAAACCCAAAGCCCTTCGAGGTGCCGGTATCACGATCTTTGATCACCGCCACAGATACGACTGTGCCCGCCTGCGTGAACAGGGTGCGCAGTTCATCTTCCGAGGTCGTGTACGACAAATTGCCTACATACAGTTTTGCTTCCATCACAGACTCTCCTTAAAAGTTGCTCGTTGTTCGTCGGAATGAAAATGCGATCCGGGTTGAGACTTTACCCGCCGGGTCACACATCATTTACTTGCCAGCCGTCGGCTTGACCACGACGGGGCGAATGGCAGTGTACGGAATGCGGGCGCGCAGCCAGCTGTCAATTTCGATTTCGGCCTGGGCCTGGCCGTAGCCGTAGCGCTGTCGCAAAACGTCGACGAGCTCGGCCGTTTTGCCGCTCAGCCGGGTGAGGTCATCGTCAGTGAGCTTGCCCCACTGCTGTTTCACCCGGGCTTTGATCTCCGGCCATGTGCCTTGTAAGATGTCCTGGTTCGCGTCCATGTGAATCTTTCCTGGCGCTGCGCCCCACGCCGGGCGAGGTCTGACTGCGGTGTGGCGCACTGGCGTGGATTGCGTGTAGCGCCAGTCGTTTCGTCGGTGCCGGGCCGGCCGATCGGTGGTCAGGCTTTGGCGTGAGCTTTGTTGTTGATGCTGCGCAACCAGTTGTTAACGGCGATGTCGGCCTGAGAGCGGGTGTAGCCGTACCTGTGCTGCACCATCCCGGCCAGGTCATCCATTCCGCCGCTTAGCTGCTCGACGTCGTCGGCGGTGAGTTTGGCAAAGGTCTGACGCACTTGACCTTTGAGCTCGTACCATCGGCTGTATGACAAACCCTTAGTCGTATCCATCTGAGTTTCTCCTCATAAAGCGTTGACGCCGCGCGTCCTGCCGCTCGACTGCGCTAATACTCGCCGCCGCCGGGCGGCATCATGTTGGGCGGATTCTTCTCCGGCACATCGGTAATCAGCGCATCGGTGGTCAGGATCATGGCCGCGATGCTGGCCGCGTTCTCAACCGCGCTGCGCGTGACCTTGGCCGGGTCGATGATGCCGCTCTTGACCATATCTTCAAACTCGCCGCTCAACACGTTGTAACCCAGATTGTGGTTATCCTGCGCCTTTGCCATGCGGCGGACAGTGTCAATGATGACGGCGCCATCCTGGCCGGAATTGCTGGCGATACGCCGCATCGGCTCTTCGAGCGCGCGGCGCATGATGGTGATGCCCGTCTGGATGTCGGCCTCGCTGGACTTGAGATCAGCCAACGCCGCAATCGCGTTGACCAGCGCCACACCGCCACCGGGCACGATGCCTTCCTCAACGGCGGCGCGGGTCGCGCTGAGCGCGTCTTCCACGCGATGCTTCTTTTCCTTCAATTCGGTTTCGGTGGCCGCGCCCACGCGGATGATGGCCACGCCGCCCGACAACTTTGCCAGTCGCTCTTGCAGTTTCTCTTTGTCGTAATCGCTGGTGGTGTTCTCGACCTCGACTTTGATCTGCGCGATGCGGCCCTTGATGTCCGTCTGGTTGCCCTTGCCTTCGATGATGGTCGTGTTGTCTTTGTCCGATTGAATCTTGGCGGCCTGTCCCAAATCCTCGATCGTGACCGTCTCCAGTTTGCGCCCCAGTTCCTCGGTGATGAGCGTCCCACCCGTCAACACGGCGATGTCTTGCAAGGTCGCCTTGCGTCGATCGCCAAAGCCTGGGGCCTTCACGGCCAGCAGGTTGAACGTGCCGCGCAGTTTGTTCAGCACCAGCGTCGCCAGCGCTTCACCGTCGATATCTTCAGCAATCACGACGAGCTCGCGCTTGCCCTTCTGGAGCAGCTTCTCCATCAATGGCACAATATCCGTAGCGGCGCTAATCTTCTTGTCGTGGATCAACACGTAGGGATTCTCGATGACGGCTTCCATCGCTTCGGGATTGGTGACGAAATAGGGACTGATATAACCCCGATCGAACTGCATGCCTTCCACGTATTCGGTCTCGAACTCGCGGCCTTTGCTTTCCTCGACCGTGACGACGCCATCCTTGCCGACCTTATCCATCACTTCGGCGATCAGGTCGCCGATTTCGGTGTCGGCGGCCGAGATCGACGCGACGTTGGCGATCTCGTGCTTGTCCAGGACGGGCGTGCTCATCTTCTTGATCGCGGCTACCACCGCATCGGTCGCCAGTTCCAGACCGTGCTTGATCTGCATGGGATTCGCGCCCGCGGCCACGTTCTTCAAGCCCTCGTTGACGATCGATTGCGCCAACACCGTCGCGGTGGTGGTGCCGTCACCGGCCACATCGTTGGTCTTGGTGGCCGCTTCCTTCAGCAACTGCGCGCCCATATTTTCATACGGGTCCTTCAATTCGATTTCCTTCGCCACGGTCACACCATCGTGAGTGACGGTGGGTGCGCCGTACTTCTTATCGAGCGCCACGTTGCGGCCCTTGGGGCCTAAGGTCGTGGCTACGGCGCTGGCGAGAATATCGACGCCGCGCTTCAAAGCCTGCTGTGCTTCGGTCGTGAAGATGAGTTGTTTTGCCATGGGTGCTTTCCTTTATTTCTCAACGATGGCCAGAATGTCGCTCTCTTTGAGGATGAGCAGCTTCCGGTCGTCGATTTTGACTTCGGTGCCGGCGTATTTGGCATACAACACCACGTCGCCAGTTTTGACATCCATCG